>JANQOL010000173.1 GCA_028289675.1 Pirellulaceae bacterium | reverse complement strand
CTGCCGCGCTTCGTCCCCATGTCATTGGAACCAACTGCTATGTCGGCCCCTGCCCGTCCTACGAATTTACCCGAGCCATCCATCGAACCGTCGTCAGGTTGGCACTGTACCCACACATTTTGCCGGTGGAACCGCCAAGTGTTGTCACAGCTGACAGCGGAACAACTGGCCGCCGGCTTGGATCAGTTTCAAAGCGTGCTGGATCCCGAACACCAGGACGCCCCCACGCGCTTTCAGTCGTTTATTGTCAGTGGTCATAAGGCCGACTTTGGATGGTTGGCCTTGGATGCTTGCCCGCTGAAAATCGATCGCGTGCACCAACGCTTGCTAAGTAGCTCTTTGGGGCCGGCCATCGAAGGTGTGTACTCGTTTGTGTCGTTAACTGAGATCTCGGAGTACGTTCCTTCGCCGGAAGAGTACGCCCAGCGTCTCAAGGCTGGTGGTGAAGATCCGGATTCGCCCGCCTTTGCGGCGAAGGTGAATGCCTACGAAAAGCGGCTGCCGATGATGAACGCGCAGCGTATTACGCCCGAGTTGCCGAGTTGGCCGGCGCTGTGCTTCTATCCGATGAACAAGAGCCGTGTCGTGGGTGCGAATTGGTTCACGACACCGTTCTCCGCGCGCAACGCCATGATGGCCGAACACGCGCAAAGCGGCATGGCCTTCGCCGGCAAAGTGACTCAAGTGGTTACCGTTTCGGTGGGCATGGATGACTGGGAATGGGGTGTGACGCTGTGGGCCCGCTGTCCCGACTACTTGAAGGACATCGTTTACAAAATGCGATTCGATGAAGCGAGCGCCAAGTACGGCGAATTTGGTCCATTCTTCGTCGGCTACTTGGCGGACGCCAACGCGATCAGCCAGCACTGTGGCTTGGCCAGTCGTTAAAATCGGTCGCCGCCAGCATTGCTTACCACCTTGTTGCGGGATCTAGTGCAGCTGCCTTCCAGTAAGGCAAGAAGGTTCGCGCAGAGGCGCGGAGACGCAGAGCAAGAATTGGCGGACGAAGTTGGTGTGGAGGTGTGAATGGCAACAGACAACCTGAGTTGCTTCTCGCTGGAGCAAAACTCTGAACCTAAATCCCTCTGCGTCTCCGCGCCTCTGCGCGAGATCTACTGCTCTGCGCGAGATCGATCTGCAATCAGGTAAGGCTTTGTGACACTAAGCGGCGCGTCGAATTGGGCTGGCGGGCGTAAGCGTTGCGCCGATTTTGTTCAGGATCAATTCGGCAGCGCGACTGCTGGCGCCGGTGGTCCCAAATTGATCGGCCAGTTCGGACAATTGCAGACGCTGCCTCAGACGTTCATCGGGGTCACCCACCAAACGATCTAGGGCCGCGATGGATCGTTCGATGGTGCTGGACGTAGACGATCCTACGGCCAAGAACTCGGGCATGATCGTCTTGCCCGCCATCATGTTGGGTAACGTCATACTGTTGAGATCTGTTAGGCAGCGGCCCACCGCGTACAGCGCGCGACTAGCATGATAGACCACGACTGCTGGTGTGCGCCGAGCCATCATTTCCAGGCTGACCGAACCGGACTTCATCAAAGCGCAATCCGCCAATTGGATAATCTCACTGGTCTTATTGACAAAGAACTCGATGTTCAAGCCGCGATCTTGATCGCGCAACTGGCGCTGACACTGCTGCCGATGCGCTTCCTTGAGACAAGCGACCAAAAAGCGCGTTCGTGGATGTCGACGGGCAATTTCTCGCACAACTTCCAGCTGCATCGGCCAAATATGCCGCACTTCACGGCCGCGCGACCCGGGGAGAACAGCAACTTGCACGAAATTGTCCGCTTGCCAGCGTGCGCGAAAATTGGGGTCCAGTGGTCGCTCAGCCACCTCGTCAAAAAACGGATGCCCGACATATTCCACTTCGACCCCTCGCTGCGCATACCACTCACGCTCAAAAGGAAGATTGCACAGTACATAATCGACGTGGCGTTTCAGTTTGCGGAGGCGCCAGCTACCCCAAGCCCACAGTTGGGGTGGCAAGTAATAGAACACCGGTATGCCGTGTTGGTGAGCGCGTTTGGCAATGTGCCAATTGAAGCCTGGAAAGTCGGCCAAGACGACTGCGTCGGGCGGCGCGGTGCGAAAGACTTCCGAGGCCATATCCGCAACTCGGAAGAACTGGCGCAGTTTGGGCAAGACCTCCACAAACCCCACGACCGCCAAATCGGTCAGTTCAAAGTCGAGCTGGCAACCGCCGGCCTGCATCAAGGGGCCGCCAAAGCCTCGGAAGCTGCAGCCAGGGTGCTGACGCCTCAGTTGAGCCATCAAATTGGAGACGTGCAGATCCCCGCTGGGCTCTCCGACCGAGAAAAACAGGTTGGGAGGTGCCAAATGTCCGTTCCAAAGCTGTGGAGATGGGCGAAACTACGGCGGTTCCATATCCGCAATAGGTTGAGCTTTGCAGCTCCTCCGCTGGTCCCCAGGTCCATTATGGGGTCCGGTATATCGCATTCAGGCTGGCTGGGTCCATACAATTCCTACAGTCGCTTCGCAGCTCCTACAGTTGCTCCACAGCGTGACCGCCTGTGTACAGCCAGGCACTTCCCTGGCTAAACGCTTGCATCCAAGGCGAGCTGAAGCTCAGGCTCTACCAAGATGTGATGGCAAAATGGTTGCTCGAAAGCGTGGATCTGGTCAAAATGGCGGATTCTGGTTAGCCTGCGGGCGCCGGGCAGGGCTTCCGGTGCGCGCTGGCGGTGGGGAACAGGACAAACAAGTAGATACGCAGGCGATTCTGTGCCCAGTTGGTTAACTCGATTTCGAAAGTGGACCATGCGACTCCCCAACACCTGGGGACTCGGGCAAGCGGAGATTCACTCTTCGCTATTCGCCACGCTCGCGCTATTGGGTTGCTTGTTTCTAGGGCTCAGTTGCTTCAATCAGCCTTCGTTTAGCGATTTACGCTCGGTGGCCATTACCTTGCCCGTGGTGTGGCTAGTCAGTTTGGCATTTCGCATCGCCGCTCAGCAGTTGGCCATTGGCGAATTTGCCCACGAATCCCAAACCGTGGTGGGGCCATCTGGCAACCTTCACACCGACTATGAGTATTTGGCGCCACGCCACATGCTCTGCTACTCGATCACGGGACAGCTAGCTTCGGTCGGTCTGATTGCCCTGGGGTTGGTCATTAACGCCGCCTTGGCGGAATCGCCGGCGAGCACGGCCGAGTTGCTGGATCTGAAAGGCGGGTGGGGCAGCCGCGCCTGGGCGACTCAGATCATGTGGGTGAACATATTTTTGTTCTGCTTGCATCTACTGCCCACGGTCCCCTTCGATATGCGGGCCAGTGTATTTGCGATGTTCAGCATGAAGAGTCGAACCGCTCAAGAACCGTTGGTGTTTCGGCGGATGGCGGCCTTCAACTCTCATTTGAGCGCGATGATGTTTGGAGTGGGCGCTTCTGCAGCCTGCTTGGGAGCGTTGTTGGGTCGAGAAATATTGGGCTGGTACGCCGCCATCGCCGCCGCGGTTTACTTGTTTGTGGCCAGCCAGTGGGAAAACGCGCGGGCGGAGGAACTGGAGCAGGAGTATGTGCCGATGCCAACCCGCTTGACCCGGCATGACAACAAGCAAGATTTGCAGCCGCATTTGAACTTCGAGGGCAACGACGCAGAAACAGCAGGTGCCGACGACGAATTCATCGACCATGGTGAGGCTCGACAGGCGGCCGAGGAGTTCTTGGGTGGTTACGAAGGCGACCTGTCCGCCGAGACACCGCCAGACGTCGATGAGATACTACGAAAGCTGCACCGGGAGGGTCCGGACTCACTGACCGTGGAGGAACATCAGGCGCTGCTTTCGGCTAGCCGCGAAATTCAAGAGCGGCGCGGCCCGGCGACTTAGTTGGGCGCGGCCGCGCCGCCAGCGGCAACTCGATAAATCGGGCCTCGTCGCTATAATCTGGCGATCTTCGTTCCTCCTGTCCCATTCACCGGTACGCATGTCTGCATCTCTACCCATTGTCGATCCCAGCGCATCCAGCCATCCCGCTCAGCGCCCTCTGACCGGTAACGTTCGTGGCAAGTACGCATTCGTGAGCCTGGGTTGTCCCAAGAATCTGGTGGACAGCGAACGCATGCTGGGCCAACTGCACCAGGAAGGCTACGAATTGGTGCAGGAACCCGAAGATTCGGACTTTGTGGTCATCAATACGTGCGGATTCATCGATCATGCCCGCCGGGAGTCCATGGACGCCATCGATCAGATGTTGGAGTTGAAATCCCGTGGACAGATACGGGGCGTGATCGTCTCAGGCTGTTTGGCGGAACGAGAACGAGAAGAGTTACTAGCCGCTCGGCCGGAGATCGACTCGCTAGTGGGGGTCTTTGGACGAGACAGCATTAGCAATTTGGCGGAACAATTGCTGGATGGTTTGGAAGAGCAGCGAACGGTCTTTCGCCCGGCTCCCATCCGCGCCCTGTCCGACACGGATCGCCTGCGCATCACACCGCGTCATTTTGCTTATTTGAAAATCTCAGAGGGCTGCGATCGCTTATGCACCTTTTGCGCCATTCCCAAGATGCGTGGCAAGCATGCTAGCAAGCCGATGGCAGCCGTGCTGGAGGAAGCGCGTCAACTGGCCGAATCGGGCGCACGCGAGTTGGTCGTGGTGGCCCAAGACACGACCTATTATGGCCGTGACATTTATGGAGAAAGCCGCTTGAGCGAACTGCTGTTGGAACTGCAGCAGGTGCCCGGTATCGACTGGATCCGTTTGATGTATTTTTACCCGATGTATATCGATGATCGACTGATCGAGACCATTGCCGATTCCGACAAGATTGTGCCGTACATCGATATGCCGCTGCAGCACGTCAACGCCAACATGTTGCGCCGCATGGCTCGCCGCGTATCTCCGGAAGATACCCGGCGGCTGATCACTAGGTTGCGTGAGCGCATCGACGACTTGGTGTTGCGCACTACGTTCATTACCGGCTTTCCAGGCGAAACCGATGAGCAGTTCGAGGAGCTGGTCGAATTCGTCCAGGCGTCGCGCTTCGAGAGGCTGGGAGTATTTACGTATTCGCTGGAGCCGGATACGCCCGCTGCAAAACTACCTGGCCACCTGCCCGATGAAGTGAAGGCTCAGCGACGCGATCAATTGATGGCCGTGCAGCAGCAGCTGGCCTTCGACTGGTGCAAATCTCAAATTGGCAATGCTCTCGAGGTCATTATTGATCGACCGGTGGACGAATCCAAGAATGTGTGGATTGGTCGCACCTTTGCCGATGCCCCCGACGTGGACGCCGTGGCCTATGTCACCGGACGCCCGCGGCATCCGCTCGCGGCCGGTCAAATTGTGCCCGTGGAAGTCGTCAGTCACCAGGAATACGACTTGGTGGCAACTGCCATAGGCGCTGCCCGCTAAATCGATGATCATTGCCCAGCGCCTCGTGATGCCGAGGCGCGGGACGTTCATCCAAACACCTTTATTACTTCTTTTGTCATTCATGCAGGCCCCAGTGTCCGCCGCAACCACCAGTGATAACGCCACCACAGCTCATGCGGCCCAGGTCTGGAATGTCCCCAATTCGCTGTCGTTGGCTCGATTGTTGTTGGCCCTGTTGGTCGGCTTGCTGATCGAACTCGGCAATTTTTGGCCAGCCCTCATCATCTTTTTAGTAGCCGCATCTACGGACTTCTTGGACGGCTGGTGGGCACGTCGTTTTAATCAAGTCACGAAACTGGGACGCATCCTGGACCCTTTTGTCGACAAAGTCATCATCACGGCCGCACTTGTGGCTCTCGTCGGACAGACCGACAGCCGCATCCAACCTTGGATGGTCACTACGATCATCGGACGTGAATTCCTGGTGACCAGCATTCGCGCCATGGTGGAAGGCAGCGGCGGAG
>JANQOL010000139.1 GCA_028289675.1 Pirellulaceae bacterium | reverse complement strand
GCTATCGACACTATTACGAGGCGCTGCACGCCTATCACCTGGACGGTCTACCCGCGATTGTGCTGCTGTCCTTGGCGATTGCAACCATCTCGACTCCTTTCTTCGCGCATTCGCTGAGTCAAGCTCCAGACGGCGCACCCGATAATGTGGTCCAAACGCTTCAACTATACGGCAGCGTTATGGGAATCATCACCGCCGCCTTTTCGTTGATTCTGTTCGTGCTGTGGATTCTGGGCTGGCTTCGCGTTTTGCTGTACGTCGTTTACCGGATGGTGCTGGACGCGTTGGGCCTGGGTTCGCTTTGAGCAAACAAAGGCATCCGCCTAATCGATTGACGCATTGGGCTACCTCAACCTCTACCCCACTCGCACGAACACTCACAGAGTTTTGATACTTGCAGCTTTCGCAAAGCTTGATGCGGCGTTGGTCCAAATGGTAAAATAGAGACATGACACCCGAATTTACACGCGAGCAATCCGACGCTCTCAGCAGCGAATCTCAAATAGAGATGGTTGATCCTATTACCGGCAGAACGTTTGTCGTCATTGAAAAGACATTTTACGCCATCAATCACCTCGATCGAAATCTGGCCGCAATTCAACGGGGCCTGGATGACATGCGTGCAGGCCGAGGCATGTCTCTTGAAGAGTCTCGCCAAAACAATTTGAATCGCTTAACTCAAAAACATGGCGAATGACCTATCGGCTAGTCATCTACAGTGAAGCCCACGAAGACATCTATCGTAACGCAGACTGGTGGGCCACGAACCATTCACTAGATCAGGCGATTGCTTGGCAGGATGCGGTCTATGGTCAGCTTGAAACGCTAAAGCAAATGCCAGAAAGATGTTCGCTGGCCGCAGAAAACTCGCAGTTCCCTTTTGATATCCGCGAGATCCTCGTTGGCATCGGGCATCGACCGCGCTATCGAGCCATCTTTACCGTCCACGGTAAGGTCGTTCACGTACTCACCGTTCTGGACGCCGCGCAAGACAAATTAAAGTCCAGCGATTTGGAAGTTCAGGAGCATTAGACGGTAGATTCACAGTTCAGTCCGCCAGATCGACTTCGGGCTTCTCTGTTTGGTGCACCCAAGTTACTTGCTCATGGTCGCCTGTTGGGATTGGGTAACATCCGTTCCGCGCGAACGGACATTCGCCAGGCTTCCAATTCTTGCAGCAATGCGTCGCGGCGTTCGGGCATCTGGTCGGCCAAATTCGTCGTCTCGCTGAGGTCATCGTCCAAATTGTAGAGTTCGACTTTGGCCGGATCGAAGGACTCAATCAGCTTCCAAGGCCCCTTGCGAATCGCGCTACACGGATGGCTGGATGGGTGCTGGTTGTAGTGCGGAAAATGCCAGAACAGGCTGCGTGGCGCCAATTGATGATTTGAATCTCGCGACACCGGCGTTAGGTCCACGGCGTCCAAATGTTGGGCAGGCTGAAGTGGCACTCCCGCCGCAGCCAGACAAGTCGGATAGAGATCCTGGCTGATCACTGGTTCGCTAACCGTTCTGCCTGGGGTAATTGCACCTGGCCAGTGGACGATCAACGGAACTCGAATGCCGCCTTCGTAGTACGCTCCCTTATTGGCCCGCAACGGGGCGTTGCTGGTCGCTTTCGCAAAGCCGCCGTTGTCCGACGTAAAAATCACCAGCGTGTTTTCCTCCAGTCCTTGATCGCGCAGCGCTTGCAAAACTCGACCAACGCTGCTGTCCACGCTTTCGACCATGGCCGCATAGACCGGTTTGCCCTGCCGCTGCGACTGGGGTGTCCTTTCGTAGTGCTCGATCAGTTCTTTCGGGGCCTGAAGAGGCGTGTGCACGCCGTAGTGAGGGAAGTACAGGAAGAAAGGTTGATCCGATGGTTGCTCGATCAACTTAATCGCTTCGTCGGTTAGGCGATCCGTGAGATACTCGCCGGGCTGCCCGTCTGGAAACACATTCCACCGTGCACGGTGTGCGGTGGCGGGAATGGACCAGTTGCCCTGGTACGGAAAAAAGTACTGGCCGGGAGCCCCGTGAGCATTTCCGCCCACGTTGACGTCAAAACCATGATGCTGAGGGAGGCAAAATGGTTCACTACCCAAGTGCCACTTGCCAACGTGTATCGTGCGATAGCCCGCTCCACGCAGAACTTCGGCCAAAGTCAATTCCTCGACCGGCAAGCCGCGGATTTTCCGACCTTCGATCAGCGGAGCCGCTGGATCCCATCGGCCGGACGGCAACCAGTCGGTCAGCAGCAAGCGCGCGGGATACTTGCCCGTCAAAATCGAAGCTCGAGTTGGCGAACAGACCGCACAGGCAGCGTAGGCATCCGTAAAACGCACGCCTTGGGCCGCCAACTGGTCGATGTGCGGCGTTCGATAGTAAGTGCTCCCCTGGCATCCCAGGTCACGCCAGCCAAGATCATCGATCAGAAACAGCACGATGTTCAGCTGCGGTTTGTTGGCAGCCGATGCGCTTTTAAGACTCAACACCAGCGCAAGTGCTAGCCAAAGAAATTTCTGCATACGGTCTAATGCCTCGTAAGGGCGGATGAAATGACAACAGACAATTCGCTGTGGATTTCTCCGGCTCGATGATCTGTCGCTGCGACCGCCATCGCGCGGCCCCTTCGAGTTTCTGAGTCGTATTTTGCGCCAATCGGCACCGTAAATGCTACCACAGAAAATGTGTGCGGAATTCGCGACCAATCTGTGGGCAATCCGAGCCTAATTGTCAGCCAACCACTCTCCAACTGGTAGAGTCGCGCGGCCGGATAGCTGGTAGCATCCATGAATTGGTTTCAAGTGTGCGTCGCACGGACAGATGTCCTGCGTCATCGACGATGGTGGTTGCTCAATTCGTCGAAAACAGGCACCACCAAAAGCAAAATGCTCTAGGGCGCCCGAAGACCGCGCGCAAGGAAGCGTAAACTGCTGAGTCTCGCGCGGGCTTATCGCACTGCCAGGAACGTCACGTTGTGGGGTCTAACGGGGGACGAACCGCTCCCCCGGGGATCTTCGCTCCGGGGAGGCGCCAATCAGTTTTCCGTTTCCAGGTCTCGGAAAGCGCTATGAATGACGAGTGAGAAAGATGAACCAAGGTGAGGCCGACCCTCCGGCGGCCGTATTCGAAGTCAATCAACTGACGAAGACCTACCAAATGGGCGAAGTCGCCGTGCAGGCTCTGCGCGGAGTGACTTTGCAGTTCATGCGTAGCGAATTTGTCGTGTTACTGGGCGCTTCGGGCAGCGGCAAATCCACGTTGCTGAATATTTTGGGTGGCCTGGACGTGCCCTCATCGGGGCAAGTGCACTACCTGGGCAACGAGTTGACCGCTAGTGATCCGGTCGAGCTGACGCGATACCGCCGTGACAATGTTGGGTTTATTTTCCAGTTCTACAACCTGATTCCTAGCCTGACCGCCCGAGAAAACGTGGAGCTCATTACCGAAATCTCAGCTTCGCCCATGGATCCGCTGGACGCCCTACAACTAGTTCAGTTGCGAGATCGGGCGGATCATTTTCCAGCTCAGCTGTCCGGTGGTGAGCAGCAGCGGGTGGCGATTGCACGCGCTATTGCCAAGCGACCCAAGGTGCTACTCTGCGATGAGCCCACGGGTGCATTGGATGTCAAAACAGGCATCGTGGTCTTGGAGGCCATCGCTCGCGTCAATCGTGAATTGGGCACCACCACGGCAGTCATTACCCACAATGCCGCCATTTCGGGAATGGCCGATCGAGTGATCTCGTTATCGGATGGGCAGATCGCCTCCATCTCTCAGAACGACCATCGTTTGTCCGCTTCTGACCTGGAGTGGTGAACGTGCGTAAGTTGGACCGCAAGCTACTCCGCGACCTCAGCAAGCTCAAGACGCAGGCCATTGCCATTGGGGCTGTCATTGCCTCCGGTATCGCCGTCTTCGTCATGGCGCTCTGCGCCTATGCGTCCCTTAAAGAAGGTCAACACAGGTTCTATCGCGACTTTCGTTTTGCGGACGTCTTCGCCACGACCCGCCGGTGCCCCGACGCTCTATTGGATCGGATTCGCGACATCGAAGGCGTGGTGCTAGCGGAGCGGCGTTTGGTGTACGACGTGCAATTGCGAGTTGCCAATATGGTGGAACCGGCCACCGGGAAACTGATTTCCATTCCGCCGCAAGGCAACAGTCGCTTGAACCAAGTCTATCTCGCACGGGGGAGAATGGTCGAACCCGGGCGAACTGGCGAAGCAGTGGTTTCTGAAGCCTTTGCAGAAGCCCATCAATTGGTCCCCGGAGATTCGGTCGAGGCGATTCTCAATGGACGCTTGCAGACGTTGCACGTGGTGGGAATCGCTCTGTGCCCGGAATTTGTGATGCAAATCCAAAGCGGCACCCTGCTGCCAGACACGGAGCGATTTGGCATCTTCTGGATGAACGAACAGGATTTGGAAGCCGCCTTCGACATGGCTGGCGCCTTCAACAGCGTGTCCGCCAAGCTCGCTTACGGTGCCAATCGTGAAGAAATCCTGGACCGGATGGATGACTTGTTGGAGCCCTATGGAAGCACTGGTGCCTACGGCCGCGAAGAGAATATATCCCATCAATTTGTAAACGATGAGCTCAAGCAACTGCGGACGATGGCGACCATCGCCCCCTCGATCTTCCTGTCAGTGGCCGCCTTCTTGCTGAACATTGTGGTCTCGCGAATCATCTCGCAACAACGTGAACAAATCGCCGCACTCAAGGCCTTCGGCTACAGCAATCTGGAAGTCGGCATGCACTACCTAAACTTGGTGCTGGTCATCGCCCTATCTGGCATGGTTGCCGGCATCGGCTTTGGCATCTGGATGGCAAAGAACCTGACGATCATGTACCAGCAGTTCTATAAGTTTCCGTTGCTGTCGCTGGAGATCGATCCGATCGCCATCCTGCTGGCCGTTCTCATTACATTCGCAGTCACGGTTGTGGGCACTTGGTTCGCAGTTTGGCGCGCCGTATCGTTGCCACCGGCGGAAGCCATGCGGCCAGAACCGCCTCCCACCTTTCGGCCAACTTGGATTGAACGGATCTTGCCCACTGGGGTCATGCCCGCGGAATTCCGGATGATTGTTCGCAGTCTTCAAAGAAAACCAGTCAAGGCCGTCGCGTCCATCACGGGTGTCGCGCTGGCCATCGCAGTACTGATCGTCGGTAGTTTTTCGCTGGACGCGCTCGACTACTTGATTGACTTTCAATTCCGCAAGGCGCAGAGACAAGACCTGACGGTTGGATTCATCGAACCTGCGACCTCATCTGTCGTCTACGAACTGTCCCACCTGCGCGGCGTGACCGTTAGCGAAACAACGCGTGCCGTTCCCGCCAGGCTGCACTTCCAGCATCGATCGAAGCGAGTCGGCATCACCGGCTTGTCGCCCGATCCGGAGCTGTTTCTCCTGTTGGACGAAGCCGAGCAGCGAGTGGCGGTGCCCGAACATGGAATCATGCTGAACAGTGCTTTGGCCGGCATCTTGGGCGTCGAGCTGGGTGGCACGGTGCGAGCGGAAATATTGGAGGGTGAACGCCCCACGCTGGACCTCGAAGTCACCGCGATTGTGAATGAATTTGGCGGCACAAATGCCTACATGCGAAAAAGCCAACTCCATCAGCTGCTGAAGGAATCGGAGGTCGCCAATGGAGCGTTTCTAAAGGTTGATGCCAATCAGCAAGCCCAAGTCTACGAGCGTTTACAGCTGCGCCCCGGCGTGGCCAGCGTGTCGATCAAAGATGCTGCCATCAAAAGTTTTACCGACACGATCGCCGAGAACATGTTGACCATGCGTTCGTTCAATATCCTGTTCGCCGTGGTGATTGCCATTGGTGTCGTGTACAACAGCGCCCGCATTTCGCTGTCAGAACAGAGCCGAGATCTGGCCACCATGCGCGTCGTTGGTTTCTATACGCGTGAGGTCTCCACGATTCTGCTGGGTGAGATCACCTTGATCACCACGCTAGCGATTCCCGTGGGCTGTCTCATTGGCTACGGTTTGGCCTGGGCCATGATTCTAGGTCTGGCCACGGAGAACTATCGCATCCCGTTGGTGGTCAACGGGTCGACTTTTGCATTTTCCTGCGGTGTGGTTGTGCTGGCAACTCTGGTGTCCGGCATTATCGTCAAACGAAGAATCGCCCGGTTGGATCTGGTTTCAGTACTCAAGACCAGAGAGTGAGGCGATTATGAGATTCTCGATACAAACCATGATTTGGGGATGCGTGCTACTGGCGCTCTTTCTCGCCGGGGGTTTGGCTTTCATGCCCAAGCCCGTCGA
>JANQOL010000132.1 GCA_028289675.1 Pirellulaceae bacterium | reverse complement strand
GTGCAGGCCGTAGCCTTCCTCCATTCGGTTGGGCAGATGGTAACTGACTTTGGCGCCCAACAGCTGCAGGCACTGAAACAGGATGGCCGTGGCTGTCATGCCGTCAGCATCATAGTCGCCGTAGACGACGACTTCCTCACCGGCGGCGATGGCTGCCATAATGCGATCGGTGGCCTCGGTGACCCCCGGCAAGGACTCGGGCGGCCGCAACTCGGTCAGCTTGGCGCTCAAAAAACGCCGCGCGTCGTCGGCGTTGGCAACTCCGCGATTCAGCAGCAACTGAGCGACGACCGGTGAGACTTGCGCGGAGTCGACGAGTGCTTCGACACGGCTCCGGTCAAGATGTTCAAACGTCCATTTTTTCGCCGCCATGCACCTGTGCTCCTCAACCGGGATACTCCTCCGTGGTGAGGGTCAGCGGATCCAAGTCGATTGCCCGTCACCATGGCTACGGCATCATAACCCGATCAGGCGCATGTCGTAACCGAGAACGCGTCCCGACCGGATCTCGGACGCAAAAAATAGGAGTCCCAGGAGGGCCAGCCACCGGCTTTCTGGCCATTGATTGCATGGACTCGCCAACTGGGCGTGTGGGCAGCCACCAGACAATGAAACGTGTAGAATTTGGCTACTTTCAAATTTCAATTGTTTGCTTTTGAATCTTCGCTTGCGCTCAGGAAACGTATATGCCTACCGCTGCTGTCATCGGAACTGGGTTCATCGGTCCGGTACACGTAGAAGCGCTCCGGCGCGCTGGCGTTCACGTGGCGGGAGTTCTAGGGAGCAGTTTAGACAAGGGCCGCGCCGCGGCCGAACAACTGGGGATTCCGAAGGCGTACTCCGATCTGAGCGAGTTGGTGTCCGACCGCAGCTTGGACGCAGTGCATATCGCCTCACCAAATAAAGCCCATTTCGAGCAGGCGAAGCTTTGCTTACAAGCCGGATTGCACGTGTTGTGCGAAAAACCGCTGGCGATGAACTCCGAGGAATCCCATCAGTTGGTCCAACTGGCGCAGCGCAGCGGACGGGCTGCGGGGGTCAACTACAACATTCGTTATTACCCGCTGTGTTTGGAGGCTGCCGAGAGAATTCGCGACGACAAGCTCGGAAACGTGCACTATGTGGCTGGTAGCTATACGCAAGATTGGTTGTTCCATCCCACCGACTTCAACTGGCGAATTCTGGCGGACCAAGCGGGGCCTCTCCGAGCGGTAGCCGACATTGGTACGCACTGGCTGGATTTGATTTACGCGATCACAGGTTTGGAGGTCGAGTCCGTGTGCGCGGATTTGCAAACGGTGTTTCCCACCCGGTCCCGGCCTGCTGGAGGAGCGCAGACATTTAGCGACAGTTCCGTTCAGCCGGAACAAACCGAGCCGGTCACCGTAGACACGGAGGACTTCGGCGCCGTGCTACTGCGATTCCGCGCTCCGCCTGGAACGCCGGCGGCTCGAGGCGTGTTGTACGTTTCGCAGGTGACCGCGGGACGCAAGAATTCGTTGCGTTGGGAAGTTGCCGGCACCAAACAGGCACTCAGCTGGGAAAGTGAGCAACCCAATCAACTGTGGATTGGTCACCGAGACCACCCGAATCAAACGTTGACTCGTGATCCGGCACTCCTGCAAGGCCGTGCGACTCAATTCTCAGACTATCCAGGAGGTCACAACGAGGGATTTCCGGATACGTTCAAGCAGTTGTTTCGCGATTTCTACCAATCCATTGAAAAGCAAACTTACGATTCGGCTCCCACGTTCCCCAACTTTGCGGACGGCCATCGCGAGATTTTGATTTGTGAAGCCATTATGCGGAGCGCTCGCGAGAACGCCTGGGCCCACGTTCAAGAGCAGTCTTGAGCTCGAGAAGAGTCTCGGTGCGTCGCTGATTCAAACGTCACTTTTTGCGAAGAGTGACAAATGCTTCGATCCGGGTGCGACGTCGGCCAGTGGGACGGTTGATTTTGCTATCTTGGAAGACTCGTTGCCGATGCCGTCAAGCATTGGTTCATGGTGACTTCTTCGGAACTTCAATTCATGATTCAACTCGGGTTTGCGTCGGCGATCGTACCGGAAATGTCGTTGTCGGAGGTTTTGCAGCTGGCGGCTGACATTGGCTACCGGTGCGTGGAGGTAATGTGCTGGCCGGTGAGCAAGGCCGAGCGACGCTACGCCGGGATTACGCACATTGATGTCAATCAACTGGATGCATCGAAGTGTGCGGAAATTCAGGCCTTGGTCGAGCAAACGGGAGTCGAGATCAGCGCTCTGGGCTACTATCCCAATTGTCTGTCGCCCGATGAAGACGAAGCGACTCGCAGCACGGAGCATTTGAAGGCCGTAATTCGCGGTGCTAGACAATTGGGCCTGACTCGGGTGAACACGTTTATCGGCAGAGACTACACGCGCAGCGTGGATGACAACTGGCCACGCATGCTTCAGACTTGGCGGCCTATCGTGGAGCTGGCGGAAAGTGAGGGCATTCAGATCGGCATCGAGAATTGCCCCATGTTTTTTTCGCAGGACGAGTGGCCAGGCGGCAAGAACATCGCGACTTCACCGGCCATTTGGCGCCGTTTGTTCGAGGATATTCCTAGTGCACACCTGGGACTGAATTACGACCCTTCGCACATGGTCTGGCAACAGATGGACTATCTGAAGCCCATTCGGGATTTTGTGGATCGCATCTTCCACGCCCACGCCAAAGATGTACGGCTGGATCTTCATCGCTTGAATGAAGTTGGCATTCTGGCGCACCCTTTGGAATACCACACGCCCAAGCTGCCCGGTCTCGGTGAAGTCCAATGGGGCAAGTTCTTTTCGACCCTCCAGGATGCCGGCTATGACGGTCCCGTGTGTGTCGAGGTGGAGGATCGGGCCTACGAGGGGTCGTTGGAAGATCGACAAGATTCACTTCGACAGAGCTACCGCTACTTGAAGAACTTTGTACCCTAAAAAGCGAGCGTACAGCAGGTGAATTTCCTGGCACTTCTTCCCCAAGGCAACTCATGACAGCTCAATACTCAGATTACGCCAAGATGATCGATCATTCGTTGTTGATGCCGACGATGGATGAGCGGCAACTGGAAGAAGGCTGCCAATTGGCTGTGGCATACGATGTGGCCAGTGTGTGCATTCTGCCTTACTACTTGAAGCGCTGTGCTGAGATCCTGGCTGGCTCGACAGTCCAGCCCAGTACGACCATTGGGTTTCCACACGGCGGTCACACGACGGACGTCAAACGGTTCGAGGCCGAGCGGGCTGTCGCCGACGGTTGCCAAGAATTGGACATGGTGGTCAATATCAGCCGGGTCCTGAGCGGCGATTGGGACTATGTGGCGGCTGACATCCAAGCGGTGATCGACGTGGCTCATGCGGCCGAGCGCAAGGTCAAGGTCATCTTTGAGAACTGCTACTTGCAGGACGAGCACAAAGTCCGACTTTGTCAGATTTGTACGGACCTGAAAGCCGATTGGGTCAAGACCAGCACGGGTTACGGCACGTCCGGTGCGACCATGGAGGATCTCAAATTGATGGTGGACGCAGTGGGCCCTGGCATCCAAGTCAAGGCCGCGGGCGGTGTTCGCGATTTCGCGACATTGAAGCAGGTGCGTGAGTTGGGCGTCACCCGCTGTGGCGCCAGCCGCACGCAAGGCATGCTCGATGCAGCCCGCGAGGCCTTAGGCTTGCCAGCCATCGAATTCTCCGCGTCTTCAGACGCAGCCAGCGGTTATTGAGCCTAAGGCGCCCAGCGCTTATGGAATCGTCGGAAATCACCGCGCAAATCGCCAAAAACCTGCGAGAGGTGCACTTCGGCGGCAATTGGACGGGAGCCAATCTTAAAGACAAGCTTGCCGATGTTAGCTGGCAGCAAGCAAACCAGCAGGTGGGAGAGCTGCACTCAATCGCCACGCTCGTGACGCATATGGACTACTACATCGCCGCCACCCTTCGGGCTTTGCAGGGTGGCGCGTTGGAAGCTAGCGACGAGTTCAGTTTCCAAGGTCCGACGATTGAGACTGCGGCGGATTGGGAGCGGCGACTCGATCGAACTTGGGCGAATGCAAACCAGCTAGCAGATTTGATCGAGCAACTCCCCGATAGTCGGCTAACGCAAGATTTCTTTGAGAGCCGCAATGGTACGTACTATCGATGTTTGCAAGGTTTGGTCGAGCATTGTTACTATCACGTTGGGCAAATCTCGCTGATTAAGACCATGCTTCAGAAGCAGAGTTAGCGCGGGTCACCCCGAAATGCGTTTTGGGCGTCAACCGGTGAACCATTGATGGCAATGGTTCCCGTCTTTGCCGTTGCGACCGTCACGATTGGCAAAGAACCGACACCTTTGGTTTTGCAATCCAGAGTCAGTCGTCTACAGAATGGTTTGACTTTCTCAGATTGATCGCGATCTCATGGGTAATTGACGCAAACCATTGCGACGATCCGCCGGGCAAGTAATATTTAGTCTGGTCATCAATTTGGCGGGCTAGCGATGGACAGAAAACTCACTGCGGCATTGTCTATGAGCGATATGGATACTGCTGCCAAGCTGATTGACTCCTTTCGTCCGCGCCTCAAGGCCCTGGTGCGGCTGCGTATGTCGCCCCAGCTGAGCACCAGGGTCGATGATTCAGACGTGGCCCAGGAGGCGATTAGTGCCGCTGTAGCGAATCTATCCAAGTTCGACCACAAATCGCATTCCTCAGTTTACCTCTGGGTTCGAGCCATAACCTTGAACAAGCTCGCGGAGGCAACCCGACATCACCTGACCGTGCATAAACGCTCCGTCCACAAGGAAGAGGCGGAGACGCTCGATCAGGAAGAATCGTCCATTTGGCTGGCTAATCGTTTGGTTAGTGATCTGTCGAGTCCGTCTTCCCAGGCTATCAAATCCGAGCTGATCGAGAAAACGCGTTGCGGATTGGATGCCATCGAAGCAACGGATCGAGAGATGCTTATTCTCACCCACTACGAAGGCATGAGTCTTGCCGAAGCGGCGCAGGTCGTCGGTTTATCTAAGTCCGGGGCCGGAAAACGGTATTTGAGGGCCATCAAGAGCCTTCGCTATGTACTTGAGTCGCTGGACGACGCGTCCAAGAACACCAATTAAGAATCAGTGCTTTGTCACAGATCAATTTTGGGATCAGCCGCCACCACTAGCGCGAATATTGCATTAGCCGCACTGCGATAGCACGCGGCCAACCCAAAACGTCGCGTGAACCGCACGCTATCGCGTGGCGGCTGACTTGCAAACTCTCCTGACACGTGTGCTCGTATGGAAGGGTAAACCGAGCGAGCGCCCATTTGCAGACGGGCGACATCTGCAAATGGGCGGAAAACGGCCCGTCCGCGTGCCCGAAGTGACTCCAAATTCAGATCGAGTGGACGCGGAGAGCGGGCCTAATCATGTATTTGCAATCCAGACTCAATCGTCTACCGATCGCTTCCAGTTTTTTTGATGAAAATCCGTCTTGAGCCAAGAAATTCGAGAATCGCGTTGGCGGGCGGCGATTCGGAAGCTACCGCGGAGCGGATCGAGGCCACGCGTCACCATCTTTCCCACACAGAAGACTTTCCCTACGCAGAAAATACTGGGGTTGGGAAATGCGACTCGGCGCCACTAAAGTCTTCGAAAAGTGCTTTGAGGTGGCAGACGATGCGGCTAAAAATGCAAATAAGTAAGTAGGTCAGCTCTTTGAATCGGCGTTCAAGCCATGTTTTGGCGTTTTTTGACGAGTTCTCTACTTCGTGGCTTCGATAAATGGCAATCGACACGACGGATAAGATTCTGGAGATTGTCGAGGGTTTCTTGCATGATCGGCGTTCGGGTTTATCTGTCACCGTTGAAAACGTTCTAGAGCGGTTTCCCGATTTGGCAGATGAGATTTCGGAATATCTCCCCACGATTGCCGCACTCGAGGACATTGCCAGCGACCAGTCGGTCAGTGCGCAAACGTTTCAGAAGCTCCCTGGACTTGGCCACCAGCGTCTAGAGCAAACGTTCGGCCGATTTCAGATCGACGGAATACTGGGCTCAGGCGGCATGTCCGTCGTCTATCTTGCCACCGATACCGAGCTGAAACGTCAGGTCGCCCTCAAGATACCTCGCTACGGTCATAACGCTGAGTTCCTGGATCGTTTCTCGCGCGAAGCGACGGCCATGGCGAAGATTTCGCATCGCAATGTCTGTCAGATCTACGATGTGGGCGAGTGCGAAGGCATCCGCTTCATTGCGATGCAATACATCGAAGGGCAGACGCTGGCGAGTGTCCTTGCCAGTGGAACTATCCTTGAGAATGACGTTGCCGCACGCTTGATTCAGAAGGTCTGCATCGCCGTGCAAGCCGCGCATGATAAAGGTGTCATCCACCGTGACCTCAAGCCATCGAACATTATGCTTGCGCCCGACCGCCAACCCATTGTCATGGACTTTGGATTAGCCAGTTGCGAAGAAGCCGATGATGCAGACTTGACCAAAGCAGGCGCCATTCTTGGCAGCCCTTCCTACATGGCACCCGAACAAGTTGCGGCAGATGCATCTCTGGTTGGGCCAGCCACTGACGTCTATGCATTGGGCGTGATTCTCTACCAATTGCTGGCCGGTTGTAAGCCATTCACCGGTACTAGTTTCGAAATCATGAAACAAATCGAGTTGGGGCCCCCCCAAGCGCCTTCGAAGCTGAAACCTGGAGTTGACCCTCAGCTGGAGCGTATCTGTCTGAAGGCGATGTCCAAACGCCCAAGCGATCGCTATGCGAGCCCCAAAGAGCTCGCCAATGTGCTCAGTAGCTATCGCGACGTTCCTCCGAGAACATCCAGCAGACTCACCGGCAGTCGACCTGGAGCACTCGCCATTTTCGGTGTGCTGGCAATTATGGGGCTGCTCTTTTGGCAGATCAGCGTCACCATTTGGACTCCACGTGGAGCGGTCATCGTGAAATCTCCGCCAGACCTCGACGTTCGAGTCAAGCTGAGCAAACAAGGGCGACGAGTTGCCGTCATTGGACCCGACAACGACTGGTCTGTGACGCTGGAGGATGGCAGATACGATGTCCAGTTGTTGACTTCCGACACCACGGCAACCATCAACGCAGAAAATGTCGAAGTCCGGCGCGGCGAGAAGCAAGAGCTCGTCATCACCAAGGTGGTCGAACCAGACGCCGGTGATGGTCGAGCGGCTGCGGTGCAGATCCAGGTACAGCCTTCATCGGATCTTGTACCTCCGCTACCGCAACCAACCTATCGCAGTAGCGGCCGATTTGTGGACAGCGGCCAAGAGTTAGGCGACTCCGAAAGTGTTGGAGTTGAACTTGCGGACCTAGACGGTGATGGTGACCTCGATGCATTTGTGACCAACATCCAACACCAGCCCAATCGCGTGTGGCTTAATCAGGGTGATGGGAGCTTCCAAGATTCCGGACAGCGCTTAGGCCGTGGAATCACCGCCCTGGCGTCTCTTGCCGATCTTGACGGAGACGGCGATTGGGACGCTGTCACCGCCAACGACGATACACCCTGTCAAATCTGGTTGAACGATGGTGCGGCCGAGTTTTCTCCGGGCCAGCAGATGGACGCGGAAACCTGTCACCACGTTGCCGTCGTAGACATCGAGCGCGACGGCGACCTCGATCTCGTCATGGCTTGCATGAATGGACAGGTTCAAATTTGGCGCAACGAAGGCCAGGCGCGTTTTGTAACCTCCGATCAGATGATCCTTGTTAGCGCCGATCCAATGATTCAAGGAAACGCATGGCATCATACTGCGGTTGGCGATGTTGACGGTGACAACGACGATGATCTAGTCATCTCATCCCATGACGACGACGCGCAACAGCTTTGGTTGAACAACGGAGAGGGAGAGTTTCAGGAATCCCCGGTGGAGTTCAAGGATGTCATGACACGCAGGTGCGAGTTGCTCGACTTTGACTTCGACGGCGACCTGGATGTACTCACCTGTTCGCACGAAGCCGAAATTGCACTGTGGACCAACGATGGTGCCGGACGTTTTGTCCGCTCCCATACGTGTGGGCACTGGAACATGTGGAACTCCTGCAGGTACGCAGACTTGAATGGTGACGGATTTTTTGATGTTGTCGGGGCAGCAGGTGCGCATTTCCCTGTTCCATCCGTCGTCTGGCTCAGCGACGACCAAGGGGTTCCATTCTGGAACGAGCAGCGACTCGGGACAGTCTTTTGCCAAGATATTGCCGTCGGTGATCTGGACGGCGATGGCGATTTAGATCTCTTTCAAGCCAACATGATGGAGCAAGCCAACCGGGTTTGGATGAATCAAGATTGACTGGTCGATCACCGCCGAGGAACTGTTCGATGTTACGCCCGGTCAGCATCCGGGTACCAATACTCGTCAAGCTCCTCCCACCCCGGGATGAAGAGCTCCTGTCTTGGGGCCAGAGTTGGAAAATTTGGGCAGATCGAAGGTCGAGACGATTCGACAAATCTGGAAGTCGGCGTTTGACAGTCCATCAGACTGAACTACTCGTCAAACTTCGGCTGTTGTCGCAACCACGTCGCAAGTGCCATTTCCCGCGAAGACATACTTTGCTAACTGCATACGCTTCTCTAACCGCAGGGCGCACCGTTTGGCACTCACGATGTCTTGCCGCGACAACGGATGCGTGGCGCTGTCAGGAGCCCAAAAGCATCTTGATCTAGGTGACCGCCAGAGCGTCGAGAACTTGGTCAAAGGGGATGCCTGAGCAACAGCCATACAGCGGATGACGGCTTAGGCGGGCGCGCGTCATGCGCGGCGACGATAGTCCGCACAAGAATCGAGCTTGCTGACGCACTTGTCCCAATGCCTCGGGGCGCTCTTTTATCAGAGGTCGGAGGCCGGTGATTGCTGAATCACCGACACGCGGGTAATTCGGTGGCGGTATGTCGGGCAGTGCACTGCCATCGCACGCGCTGCAATGTCCGCAAGCATCCTCCAGTTGCTGCCCGAAATGGTGCGACAATGCAGCACTGTGACAGCGCTGGTCCGCCATCAAATCGAACAGTTCGTTCAGCCGAGTCAACTCGCCGATCTCCCGCTCCATGACGTAATCATGAAGTTCCTGGACGAGCGCATCAACGTCTCCGATGGGCTTGAGTTTGACGTAGCCGTGGACCAGTCCCGTGGCCTGCAGCTCAATCCATCCCTGCTCCGCAAAATAGTCCAGCATCTTGACGATGCGCAAACGCTCGCATTTGAGACGGTCCGCCGCTTGCGTCAGACTGATCTCCAGCCAGACGCGTTTCTTGACGCTCATCGCCAGTACGTCGGCCGCAAATCTGCGGCGTTCATCTTGGAAATGATCCAAGATTTGCGACGACGTACATCGAGGCTTGAACCGGTATTTTTCATAGCGTGGAGCGGAGGCCCGAAGCAAACCTTGCAATTCCAGGTGAGTTAACAGCGTGCGAACCACGGATTCTCGAATGTCGGACTCATGAGCGAGCGAATAGTAGCTGACAAAGAACCTCTCAGGCTGGCCGATTAAGAAATCGACGAACGTACGCAGTGCGGATTGGCTGGGGGTGTCTCCATAAGCAAAGTTCTCCAACACAAATCGATCTTCGGGGACCAATAGTGTTTCGCAGGTGGCGGGCAATCCATCGCGACCCGCCCGGCCGATCTCCTGAGCGAAATTCTCGATCGACTTCGAAGGATTGAAGTGGTAGATGGCGCGGATGTTGGATTTGTCGACGCCCATCCCAAAGGCGATCGTGGCCACGACAATCGCGTGTTCGGACCGCATGAACCAGTCCTGTACTTCCGCACGCGTATCGGCATCTAGACCCGCATGGTAGGCGCGTGCCGGCAAATCCTCGTCGGCCAACCGTTCCGCCACCGATTCTGCTGTGTGTTGCAACGTCACGTAGACCAGATTGGCAGCCGGCGGTGCCTGCTGCAGACGCTCGACTAAGCGTTCCATCCGATTCGAATCATCACACAACGTGAAACGCAGCTGGAGATTCGAGCGATAGAAGGGCGTTTGAATGGCGGCTTGAGGCTCAATGGCAAACTCGCGCCGGATGTCGTCCAGCACTGTCGGTGTGGCTGTGGCCGTTAGTGCCAGTATGCGGCCTGCATTCAGCTCACGCGCGATGCCAGCCAATTTCAAATAGTCGGGCCGGAAATTGTGCCCCCACTGGCTAATGCAATGGGCCTCGTCGATGGCAAACAAGGCGATCGGGACGGTCTGGATAAACTCTCGAAATCGTTCATTGAAGAACCGTTCCGGCGCCACGTACAGCAGACGCGTGACGCCCTCTCGAACGTCTTGCATCGTCTGCCGAGCTTCACTGGCCGACAACGTCGAGTCCAGTCGCGCGGCCGCGATGCCACGTGCGTTCAGCTGCTCGACTTGTTCTCGCATGAGCGCCAGCAGCGGCGATACAACCAGAGTCAGACCTTCGAGCATGACCGCTGGCAACTGATAGCACAGAGACTTTCCACCGCCGGTCGGAAAAATGGCCGCGGCCGATTTGCCCGCCAGCAGCCGCTCGATCACCGGACGTTGGCCATCACGAAACGCCGACAGACCAAACTGCTGGGAAAGTACGGTTTCTAGCTGCTCGAGTTCCGCCGATAAGGACATGGTTCAACACTGTAGGGTAGATGTGCGACGGACACGCGGGAGGCGTGTGCCCGGGATGTCGATTCGAAGGCAGTCGCGGGATTATACCGATGCTGCCCTCAGTATAGGACGCCGCCGGGCCTACAATCCTTACAACCGGAATCTTGGAATTTGGCTCGGTCGAGTTCAACAGCGAATGCTAGATTTGTGATGAATTTACGACGAGTCGGATCCGATCTAGCAGAATTACTATGGAAGCAAATCTAACCACCAGCGCCGCGTCCGCGATTCAGCAGTCTCAAATCAAGAACGAGTCCGCTTTGGCCGTCGCTCAAAAGACGTTGCAAGCTCAGAAGCAGCAAGGCGAAGCTGCCGTCGGTCTCGTCAAACAAGTCGAGCAACTGTCGGCCCAATTGGCTTCCGGCCACGTCGACGTGCAACTGTAGCGTTATCTGTCGGCAGCGGTGTTTTGACACGGTTTAGCAGTTAGCCGTACATACTCGTGGACCAAGTAAGTCTACGGCTAACTGCTAACCAAACATCTTCGCTTTTTTTCGCCAGCATTGCGACTCGCATTAGCTGCGATATCGCTTGCGGTAATTCAAGGGTGTCAGGCCAGTGGCTACTTTGAATTGCCGTGCAAAGTGACTCTGGTCGTAGAAGCCGCAGTCTTGGGCTACTTGAGATATCGCCAAGTCGGTGCTTTCCAATAAGTGCCGGGCCACTCCGATGCGGACTTCTCGCAGGTACCGATTCGGCGCGATGCCGAAGTGTTGAGCAAACTCACGCTGCAGTTGGCTGGTCGATAAAAGGACGTGTTCGGCCATGTTGGTGACATCGATGTCGTCGGCGTAGTGCTCGGTTACGAACGCCACCACGGACATCAGCCGGCTGTGTCCCGAGCTGCCATCGTCGGACAATTCATAGGGTCGCTTGATGCCGGCGATGCCCGCGACCTTGCCGGTGCGATCCATCAGCGGAATCTTGCTGCACAGGTAGACGCGGGGCACGCCATTTTGTCCAGGCACCAACCAGACTTGGTTGGCTAGCGGCTGGCCCGCGTCAATGACGCGGCGATCCTCGGCTACATACTGGGTGGCGATCGCAGGAGGAAAGAAGTCAAAGTCTGTCTTGCCAACGAGTGCCGCTGGATTGTCGACGCCCACCACCTCACAAACCACGCGGTTCGCCCGCACGAAACGGCTCTGCACGTCTTTGATGTACATGTAGACGCCGGGAATGAAGTCGAACAGATCCAGCAGGCGCCTGGGGCGATCCAGCGACTGAAAAAATCGCTCTTGCCACTCCGATGGACTGGCCGAAGCGTCCGGCGGTGCGCCTGGCTTGGTGGGTGGAGCTGGCCGAGGGGCTGAGGTGGCTTTCTTTCTGGCCATGCGGCAAATATACAAAATTTCGCCACGATTCTGCAAGCCGCGATCGACCGTTTTGGCCATACTGTGCGAGTCAAAAGCAAAGCACACAACCGCTTCAAAGCACGCTAATAAACAAGGACCGAGACCAATGGCGAACGCAACTTCTTCTTCTGAACTTTCTTCCAGTCGAGTGGATCGCATGATTGCAGCCGCCGTGCAGAAGTCAGAAGAATTGGGAGTGAATATGAACATCGCTGTCGTCGACCAAGGTGCCAACCTCAAGGCATTTCGCCGCATGGATGGTGCCTGGTTGGGCAGTATTGATATTGCCTGTAAGAAAGCCAGAACCGCCCGCCTGTTCGATATGCCCACTGGAATGATTGGCCAGATTTCTCAGCCCGGCGAGTCTCTGTATAACATTGAAGTCTCGAACCAAGGTTTGATCACCTTTCCCGGTGGCTTGCCAATTACCGACCAACAGGGCACCGTGATTGGAGCCGTCGGTGTCTCCGGATCGACGGTTGAAAACGATCACTTGGTCGCGCAGGCGGCCATCGATACCGAATAAGGTTGCCAGTGATTCTTCAGTGCAATACCAGGGCCGCGCAGCCGCGCGTGCTCCTCTTGTCAGTGGTCCTGTGGTCCGCGCCCGCGATGGGCCAGTCCATTGACTTCA
>JANQOL010000123.1 GCA_028289675.1 Pirellulaceae bacterium | reverse complement strand
TTCCGCCGGCGGTGTAGAAGCGGCAGTGGTGTTGGCTGCAGCGGCCGACGCGCTGCCGCTGGCGGGGAAGAACATTGTCTTGCTGGGCCCGCTACGTGGGCTGACCAGCGCCGCTTCAGCGGACCTGATCAATCGCTTGGGTGGCAACTGCCAAGCCGGCATTTCGACGTCGACAGATTATGTTGTGGCTTGCGGCACGACTTTGGAGGCAGCTAGCCAACTCGTGTGTCGTTCTCTGTCTCTGACCGATGTTGACCCGAACCTGTCTGGCGCCGCCGCGCTGCTGCCGAACACGAATACAGCCGACGTTTCCGCCAGCGGCATCCGGTTACTAAGCGAACGACAATTCAGGGCCCTGTTGCCAGCGGGCAAATCAGGCGTATGGTAAACCCACCAAATGTTCTTGGAGAAAAGGTTGCTCGTCCCCTTCTCCAAAAGCCAACTCCTTTCAATGCGCTCCCAGTTGGAGTGACTCCAAGTATTTCCTGTTGCGCTAAGTCTGCTTTTAGCCGTTCGAAGTTGGCTGCGTTGTGAGCTGGTCCGGATGTTGCTCTTGGGGCATTCCTGAAATCGTTCAGGAGTGATGGGCGAAGTCGGTAAATCTCGAAGTGCCCTAACTTTTTGCCTCGCTGAATGATCTTCAAACCTTCGGGAAGACTGTCGATTCGAAACGTTCCTCCAAAAGCGACCCATTGCTTCCGCACTGACGTCGAGCGAAAGCCCGTGAGTCGTCTTCACTAACCCCGTTGCCTTGTCGATTTTGAAGTCAATTGGATGAGCCTGAAGTGAACTTCCACCTCGGAAAATGGTGACGTCAGACGGGTCAATTTGCATTCCCGCAATGATCTCATCGAGTCCAAGTGTTCTCCTTGGGGCATTGAGTAAATCGCGGTAGACGGCAGACCCCGATCCGGCCATCGTCGGGAAGCTCAAAAGAACGGCCAGCAACAGCCAGTTTTTCGTCGTGTATTCCGCAAGTTTCAAAGCGTGGTCGTATCCGCGTCCGGTTCGGATGGTTTGTCTGCGTAATCGTCATTCATCCAGGGCAAGATAGGCTTAGTTCCTCTAGTTTTTCGATTTGCTGTTTGAGCATCGCCGACAAATCACTTACATCATCAACACCCGATACGGATGCTGATGGACGAGTGCCGAGTTCGAGCGTATAGACGCCATCTTCACCAAACAGATCAACCTGAAGTCCTATGAAATCACGTTCAAGCGTCAGCGTGCCAAGATCGTGCTCTCCATCGACGTCTTTTTCAATGAAGCCAATGCCTCCAAACACCCTGGACGAAAGCAACTCCGCAACCTGCGAAATTGGTGACGCGCAAGTGAAATCCGCGAAACCAACCGCGTATCCTGCCATTGCCATTAGTATTCTCCTGTTAGTTCAGTAAGTGGATCTCGTTTGGAAGGAGCTTGTTAAACTCCTCTACCGAGAACACTTGAATCTTCACTGCCTCGTCCCGGTGGCCTGGGATTCCGCGAAGTTTGTCCGAGATGGATTTGATTAGTCCTCGGTGTTCTGGCAGCCTCCCGAGATTCCGGAACCCCTTCGCAGCCTTCGGAATGGCTGCGGCTAGGTCATCAGACACGATGAACGCGTCTACATCAAAATTCGTAGGGTCAAACGGACCGCCGCCTTTGCGAGCACCCTTTGTTCCTCTCGCCAGTGATCCACGGAATCCAGCTCTCGCGTCAGGGAATTGCTTGGCGAGCGGCGCTAACGCATCGTCAGCCTTAGAGATGGTTTCCGCCCTTGGGGCAAGTAGTAAGTCGCCAAAAGCGACAGACTCCCAAACGACCACCGAAAGGAGGCTGAAAAGCACCGGCAGTGACGCCGAACTGAAACCGCGTCTAATCATATGGACGAACCAGACACGAAGCTGCCACGACCGTTAGCAGCGGATCATCTCGCCAAGGTGAATAGAACGAAAAACATTTCAATGGCGCATCCGGCTCTTGAGCAATCCGTCTTGAACGTTCGATCAAGACTTCATCAATTCGTTCTTCTACTTTGTCTAGTTCCTCACCTTCGATGCTAAACGATTCAACACCAATGGCGTTCTCAAAAACAATTTCCCACTTTTTCTCTTGCCAGTCCGTGAAGTCAACGACTAGCTCGGACAGCGACGACCGAATGCCGCGTACCTGACCATCTGAAAATGCGAGTTCAGACAAATTCATCAGTTTGATCCTGGAAACCCTTCTCTGGTATAAAACCCGTTCCGTGTTCCTGCTGGTAGTCTCACCCTTCTCCAAGCCACCCCGGCCTCAACAGCATACTTTAGCTCATCAACTCACCATCGGACTTCTGGGACACTACGCCGTTGGGAGGCTGCGCCGGTAGTGGTTCCGGGCATCCTGCCCTGCGCTCTGATCGCCATCCAGGGCAACACGGCCTGTTATTCGGCGATCGTCATGCTCGCCGTGTCTGCGACGCTTTCCCATGCTCGAAGGTGTGCAGTCGTTGCGCGGACTCGGCGCCAGCCGGAGGCGTTGCGGGCATCGTGCCCCACGGGGCTTCAGCCTTCCAGAGGCGCACGGGTGATGCCAAGCGGCGCTGTG
>JANQOL010000118.1 GCA_028289675.1 Pirellulaceae bacterium | reverse complement strand
ACCCAAGTGTCTCGGGGACGCTTCGTCAAGCGAATCACCGCATCTTCGGGATAGGCCTCTTGGACCACACCACGCGCCGCCTGCTCGTCGTCAGCCCAGGTGATGATGATGTGAGAGTCGGTCTCTATTTCAAACAGTGGCATGGTAACCTGTTCCCTGCTCCCCTTGCGATCGCCCAAGCTTAATCCACCCGCGGACCAAGTGGCGAGACAGTACTTAGAGCATACATTACACTAGTCAGACGTCCAACCTGGACCTGGAGCCGCGTTGCAACGACGCTGTGATTAACGTTGGTTCTGGCCCGGAATCTCGGGGCAACAGCCAATCCGCGTGCCCCAGATTTTTTCGATATGGGTTCGCTTGTGCGAGTGGCACGGGGACATGACCGTCAACGGTAGTCGTCGTTCATGATCGTCCCAAGCAGCCACCAACAGAAAAAATGCTTGAGCGGCCGCGGTCGGCCCGAGACGAGCGGAGATTTAGGGCGACCGAAACCATCCACTACAGCAGGTTTTGAGGGATCGTGAGGTTGGTCCTCGACAGATTCCAGCGGAACACGAGCGTGATGAATCAACATAGGATTTTCCGTGCGAGGTAAAGTCTGGACTTGGCTAATTGTGGCCGGTGCGATTGCGCTGGTCTTGATGCCGGTGTTGTCGGATCTATTCACCGATGAAATCGCTCGCTGGCATCTGGCTGCGGCGACCAACGCACTGCAAACTGGGCGTGAAGATTACGCCGAACAAGTCGAACGGGCGACCAACACCACCGAAGATATCGGCCAGCTGCGGGACTACTGGCTGTACCGTACCTACTTGGCATTGGAGAAGGATCCGGAATCTATACCGGATTTGGTCCGGGAGGCGCGTTCCAAGAATTCCAAATTCGCGAGCATCGGAGTGTATGCCGCGTTTAAGTTGGAAGCTCGCTCACAATTCGATGTCGCCGTGGAGGCTTTGGAAGCCGCCTTTTCCGATCGGGACCGTAAACGCCCTCAAAATCTCAACTTCCTGGCCTATTTGAGAGCGCTGGCTGGAATCGAATTGGATCAGGCACTGGAAGACATCAACCAAGCTCTCGAACATTATCCGGAAGACGCGGCTTTTCGCGACACCCGAGCTTGGGTGTTGTTCCAGATGGGCAATCCACTGGACGCTTTGGAAGACGCCCAATTTGCAGTGGCCGGCACTGAATCCATGGTGAGCGAATCTCCGATCATGAAAATGCTGTCCGGTTTGGAGGACGCGCTAAGCGGACGGTCCAATTCCGAAGATCCCCCAGACACGCCTTTGCCAGAGTCAAAAATTGATCTCATGGTGTGGAATGTGGGCGTGATGCGCTATCACCGAGCCAGGATATTGGAGGCGCTCGGCCGCTCTGATGAGGCAGAACAAGATTTCGAGTGGCTGCGGAAGCATCGCCTCCCGCAGGACGACTCGTTGAATTGAATCGTGTGAGCGACAAGGGCGTATGGCTCGCGCCATCTAGGCAAATAGACTGCTCATTTCGTCGAAAACAAGCGACATCCAAAGAAAAAAACGCTCTCGCTGAGCGGTGGAGACCTCCCATGTTGGCCAAGTTACTGTTGTATGTCCTGTGCACCGCGCAAGTCGGCGCTACTGATGCCGAGACGTCCTCTGAATCGACGGACCTCCTGGGTGGCTACCGCAAGGCGGCTATCGAACGCTGGGAGGAAGACATCCAAGAGTTGGAGCGGCTGGATCAAGAACAAACTGACCCCGATCATGCCATTTTGTTTGTTGGCAGCTCCAGCATTCGACGTTGGGACGACATGGCAACGGATATGAAACCGTGGCCTACCATCCGGCGCGGCTACGGAGGTGCCAAGTTCTCCGATCTGGCCGTCTTCGTCGAGCGGCTCGTGTATCCGCATGACTTTGATGCGCTGGTGATTTTTGTAGCGAACGACGTGGCCGGCAAGGACACTGACAAACAGCCCGAGGAAGTACTAGAGCTGTTCAAGTACGTCGTCGAGCGAGTGCGAATCAAATTCCCCAATCAGCCGATATTTTTCATCGCAGTCACTCCGACCAGTTCCAGATTTGACTTTTGGCCGCAGATTCAAAAAGTCAACACGCTAGTGCGTGAGTATTCGGAGAACACCGAAAACCTCTACTTCATCGAAACCGCTTCGCACTATTTGAATGAGCAAGGGGAGCCAAGGGACGAATTGTTCGTCGACGACCGCTTGCATCTCAATCGCGATGGTTATCAGCTGTGGGGCCGATTGATTAGCGCCGCCCTGAGCGAGGTCCTGGAGCGGCCCAAAACGAAGTAGATGGTCCGTGAAATCAGCGCTGCTACCTGGTTTGGCCGGACAGGACGCGATCGTAGGCTCGGGCTACTTTGCCGGCCATCGCCCAGTCGCTGAAGCCGGCGCGATGTCGCTGCAGAGCTTGTTGGCTCAACTGCATCCATCGCTGGCGATCCGCTGCCAACGCGGCGATTTTGGCGGCCAAGCTGTCTGGACAACGGGGCTCTGCCAAATAGCCTTCGACCCCGTCGCGGATAACTTCGGGCGTACCTTCAACCCTGGTAGCGACGACCGGAATCGCGGCGGAGATGGCTTCGAGCACCACCATCGGCATGCCCTCGCCAAACAAACTGGGCAGCAGCAATCCATCCAATCGCTGGAGAGCAAGCGGAATATCGTTCGTAAACCCGGTCCACTGAACTACCTCGGTCAATCCCAGGTCCTGAATCGACTGCATTATCTGAGCTTGATAAGCTTCCGTTTCGAATCCGCCGATCAGCTCTAATGTGATTGGTAATCCCTGGCGATGAATGCGCTGCATTGCCTGCAACGCGACTTCAACCCCTTTGCGCGGACGCATGAGCGCGATCATGCCAATGCGCCATCTCGACAGCGACTGGCGGCTCTGCGAATCAATCGGATCCAGCGCGGGAACTCCATTGGCGACTACGGCCAGCTTACGACGACTCACGCCCTGGCGCAACATTTCGCGCCGGAGGCTCTTGCTGACCGTCATCAGCAGATCACATTTGCGAATTGAGTAACTCTCGATCCACGCGTTGACGCGGTTTACCAGTCCTCGTGTGCTATCGCGAGACGTGGGACTGTGGACGTGGTACACCCAAGGTAGTCCTGTTTGACGGGCGACCAGAGAAGTCACCAGGGCCGTTCGCGGTGTGTGGGCGTGCAGTAGCTGACTGCCTCCGGCACGAACTAGTTGAGCCAACTTCTGCACCACTTGCAGATCCAAGCGACCTTGCATGGGCGCCTCTAAGACCTGGTACTTGCGGAGCTGGCAGCACTCTGCAAATTTACCTGGCTTGACGCAGGCGAATTGAGGATCGTAGCCAAACTGGCCCAGCCGCTTGCCCAGTAGCTGTTGCACGCGTTCGGCACCAGAAAAATGCTCGCCATTGATGATATGCATCACGCGTCGCAGTCCAGGCTCGGTCGTACGATCTGATGTTTGGGAGGGCGAACTGGCTGCGGTGGAGCTCTCCTGGGCGACGGGAAACGCGGCCGGAGCAGCTGGAAAGGACGTTCCCTGATTCGTCGTTTGCATCAACATCGACCTTGACCGAAGGAGACAAGCCGATCGCACCATGTGGATCTCCGGCTTGCGCAAGCTTAGGCTTCGATGTCTGCTCAATAGACCGGTAGCCACAGGCCGTCGCGGAATACGCTAACCTGGCTGTCGACGAAGAGCCGACAATACCGGTCGTAGTGGTTCTGCTTCGAAGATCACCGGACCCGTGAATGCAGCTCGAAGCGAGATTGCTCTATTGCCGCCGGCAGCATATTGCGCGGAATTCTAGACAGATGGGCTCACGCGCGCTGTTTCGATCATCGTCGACAACTTGCAAGTCGAAGTCGCGCGAATTGCCAGCGACCGGCAATTCAGCGACCGGCAATTCAGCATCCGGACTAGAACTTGCGGCGAAAGATCTCGCTGGCAATGAAGGCGGCGCGTAAGGTCTCGGGTTGTCGCAACATGTCCACTAGAGGGCTAACCGAATTGACGCGCCGTTCAACGTAGCTAACTTCGCCGGACGAAGAGTCCCCGTCATGTCGTTCGAGAGCTTTGGATGCATCCTTTAGTTGAACTAGATCGTGATCCAAGTCCTCGTGGATTCGATGCGCCATTCTCTCGTCGGCTTGATCAATCTCTTGAGCCAGTTTTCGTCGCGTGTCGATGTTGCTGAGCGGGTTGGGACCCAGCTCACGCGTATTCGCAGGTTGCACCAGTTCCGCATCGACGATTTCCGCGTCCAAAATGTCCGGGTCGATCCGAGTTCGCTCGGCGCGCCTCACGGAAGCCGCCGGTCGAGGCTGCGGACGCGGCTGGCCAGCTTGCCCCTGATTCAATTTCTCAGCCAAGCGTTCAGCAGCTTGCTGAAGAAATCGCTCCAAATCACCAGCCACTGGCTATTCCTCTCTATGCGATTTGTTTTAGGGGGCGTTGACTGAGACACCGCCGTTCGCCGCCGTGCTTGCTGGCTCTCTTTTGGAGCCCTTGCTCAAGACACCGGCTATGCGGGTGGTCAATGATTCAATCTGTTGTCGGCCACATTAGTTGGCCGTGTGCAGGTTAGGCTGATCACGTTCGCCTACATCAGCAATGCTGGAACGCATCTTGGTATCGGCGTCGACGTTCTTCAGCCGGTAGTAGTCCATGATGGTCAGCGTTCCAGACGAGAAGGCTGCGGCCATCGCCTTGGGAACATCAGCTTCTGCCTCCACCAATTTCGCTCGGCTCTCTTCGATCCTGGCCGTCATCTCTTGTTCCGCCGCAACGGCCGCCGCCCGCCGACTCTCCGCGCGTGCCCGAGCGACTCGCATATCCGCCTCCGCTCGATCCGCTTGCAGACGTGCCCCAATGTTTTCTCCGACGTCGATATCCGCGATATCGATGGATACGATTTCAAACGCCGTTTGAGCGTCCAAACGCCTCGCTAGTACGGCTTTGGAGATCATGTCTGGGTTCTCCAGTACAACTTTGTGGTCGTCAGCGGATCCGATCGCACTGACGATCCCTTCTCCAACTCGTGCAATAATGGTTTCTTCGGTGGCACCACCGATTAGTTGTTCCAAATTAGCTCGAACCGTCACGCGGGCCTTCACCTTCAGTTGGATACCGTCCTTGGCGACGGCGTCCAGTGAAGTGCGCGCGGCCCCCTTGGGAGGGCAGTCGATGACTTTGGGGTAGACGCTCGTCTGGACAGCTTCCAACACGTCTCTGCCCGCCAGGTCGATGGCAGCCGCTTCGCGGAAACCCAATGTGATCATCTTGGATTTGCGGGCTGCGACGAGTGCGCGAATCACTTGCGGCACATTCCCGCCGGCCAGATAGTGGGCCTCCAGTTCAGGACTCGTCACCTCGTCATTTCCCATTCCGGCTTGGACGGACATGATCTTCGATCGCACAATGGAGCGGGCGTCGACACGCCGAAACCACATACCAATGAGATCCATCAAACCGATACCGGCACCTGTTGTGAACGACTGTGCCCATAGCCAAAAGAAATTTGCCATGACGGCAAACAAGCCGACAATCACCACAATAATGGCGAGCGCGGCGGCGATCATGATAATGGCCGTGGTGTCATCGGCGGCCAGTAAAAATGTCGATTCCATGATGAATTCGCTTGCGGAAGAATCAGGCGTGGGAGCCAGCGCCTAGCCAATTAAAGAACTAGTACTGTCGGTCAAGTGTACCAAAAAAACCTTGGATCAATTGCCGCATAGAGAGTTGGTTTTCAGCACTTCTCAGCAAGTGACATCCTGCTGAGCTTCCCTTCCGCCAAACTGCCAGTCGGGGAAGAGTTGCCGGCCCGGTAGTCACGGGCGCGGTCAGCTGGGGATCGATTCACGCCGCGCTCGATGATCGCATTCGTGCAACCGTTCGGCCACCAAGTCCAGCAACTGCTGGTCATCCAGCTCAGCTACCTGATCGGCCGCGATGGCGGGGCCCACCGCCACGCGTAACGGGAATCGAAGCGGAACCTTGCTTCCTCGGGGCAGCGCCTCAAAGGCCCCAGTGATGGCGACGGGAATCAATGGCACCTTGCTGCGGCGAGCCACAGCCAGAAATCCCGGTTTGAGTGTGGCCATCTGCCCGTTGTCGGTGCGAGTACCCTCGGGGAACACTAGGACTTTTTCGCCCTTTTTCAATCGTTTGAGGGTTTCCTTGAGTCCGGCCAATCCACTCCGGTCGCGATCCAATTCAATGGCGTCCAGCAAGCGGATGATCGTCGCCAGCAGCCGGTTGTCGAACAGCGTTCGACGCGCCAGATAGTTCAGACGTTCGTTAAAAGTCACTCCGATTAGCACCGGATCAAAATAGCTTTGATGCGTGCTCAACACCAAGGCACCGCCTTCAACCAGTGTGTGTTGGCGACCGTAACACCGCAAGTCGAACAAGAAAACGGACAGGACGCGTGCCGAAAACCTAACCGCGCAATAAAAGAAGAACTTGATCCAGCCGCCAACGAATGTCGTACCCGCCATCAATTCACATCCTGGCCGGAGGGTGTGGAGTGCGACCCCAATTGCAAAGTCTTCTCGACCTCCTCGGCCAACTTGTCTACGACGCTCTCCAGCGTCAATCCATCGGTGCAGACTTCCAAGGCGTCCTCTGCCATTCTCAGGGCTCCGACGGGACGCGATTGATCTTCCTCGTCCCGCTTTTCTTGCTGCCGCAAGACATCCTCATAGGACATGTCGATACCCCGCTGACTCAATTCAGCCTGTCGGCGCCGAGCGCGAACCTCGCGGCTAGCCACTAGGAATATCTTGCACGGCGAATCGGGAAAGACCTCTGTTCCCTGATCCCTGCCCTCGGTCACAACTTGCTTCCCTCGAGTCCACTCTCGCTGCAAACGTGTCAGCGCTCGCCGGACGTCCACGTTGTCAGCGATCAATCCGATGGCAGCGGCCACCTTGGGCGTTCTGATTTCCGTGGACACATCTTCGCCGTTCAGAAGCGCTGTTTGTCCGTCCAACTGGATGTTCTGTCGCTCCACCAAATTGCGGATGGCTTGCTGGTCGGTAATGGACATACCTGATCTCAATACCGCCAGCGTGATACAACGGTACATCGCGCCAGTGTCCAGGAAATCAAATCGCAAACGTTCGGCTAACAACCGCGCGACTGTACTCTTGCCCGCCCCGGCCGGTCCATCAATGGTGATCACCACCGGCGCGAGGTTGTCCTGGTCATTCTCTCTCAATTGATTTCTTGGCGGGGACATAAGCAATGTAGCGGGAGCATGAGGATTCTGGTCAGGAGGATGACGAAGGCGCTTCAGACGCGTAGCCGAAAGCGGCGCCGACCATGAGTCCGCCCAAGTGCGCTAGATCCGCCAACCGCAGTTCAGGAATTACTCCGGACATGCCTAGCACGATTAATCCCACGAACAGCACGACCATGGGAAAAGGGATGGAAATGCCGTGGCTGGGATTGATCGATGTCCGCAGCCAGACATAGCCAAACAACCCGTACACCACTCCGGAGATGCCGCCAAAGTTGTAGGAGCCCCGCATCCATTCCGGCGACAGACCTTGCAACAAATTCGGGACCACTGCCAGAGCCAGAATCATCAGCGCAAACTTTGGTGTCCCTATCCAGCGCTCCACCAACCGCCCGAAGGAAACCAACATAAATCCATTCATGGCCAAGTGCAGGATGCCGATGTGGATAAAGATCGGTGTAATGGCCCGCCAGATCTGGCCACGTTTCAAACTGGCTGCCGGATCGCCATTGGACTCCAAGATATCTTCTGGCGACACAAAACTGAGCCGCTGTAGCACACTGGCGCCGAATTCGTTGGTTGGCCGCGCAAACTCCGTGACGATACCCACCGCGATGGACAACAGCAGCAATGTCAAAGTAAGTGGCGGAATCTTACCACTAGTGAAACCAGGTCGCGCTGCCGGCTCGACGCGTTTGACGTTCTTGGCCATCTGCTGACGCTGTTTCTCGCGCTGTTCCAGCAATTGGCTCGCTTTGGGAATGGCCTCCACGTAGCGGCTAGCGGTTGGGTCTCGCTGGAATTCCGTCAACTCGTCCCGGGCGCGTTGCAACAGATCTTCGTCACGTACCCAGATTTCCCACGTATCATTGTTGTCTGGCAGCGCGTCGATTTGCGTCGAGATATCGATGGTGAGCAGGTAGGCCACGAAGCGTTCGGCCGACTGTTGCCCCTGAATGGATCCTAGACAACGCATGCAGATGGTACTGAATGAGAGTAAACGGTATTGAATGCTCAGATCATACTCGATAACCCAGATTCGCGCGAGCCCTCGCTCGACTCGCGGCCAAGCGTTGAACAACTAGCGATACACATGCTGCTTTTAGACGTTTTGGTATGTGGCGGCTTGCCTCTCCGACTGACGGCTTCTTGGCATTGCCGTTGCATCAAGAGTGCTGCCCATCAGTTGACTTGGGACTGCCACTGGGCGACCAACCCCGGCAGTTGGGCGTTTAGCTGGGCACGTGTATAGACTTGGTCGAACCCAGCCCCCTCCGCGCGGGCCAGTCGTTCTGCATGCACGTGCGGACCAAAGGCAACGCGCCGGGCGGTAGGAAACTGCTCCCGCAACTGAGTCGCGGTCGCTTCGAAATCCTTCTGCGATAAAGCCGCCAGGTCCACCAGACAAACGGCTACGCTATTAACGTCTTCGACCTGCAATTTGGGATCCTGGCCGGACTTGCCCACGCGCACCTCCCAATCTTGGGCAGCCGCAGCCGAACTGACTAATGGGACAAAAAACAGGTCCTTGGTTATCAAGATCAACATGGGCGATCACCACCAGCGGAAGATCGGTGACTGGTTTTGGAGTTACATTAGTGGCTTAAGCGGAAACTGGCCGAACGACATCCGATACGAATCGCGGCCAAGCCATCATTGCGAAATTGCGCTGGGTCCCCGAGTTACAAAATCGCTACCGATGGCGTCGTCGGTGGGCAAGATGAATATTTTTCCATCGCCGATATTGCCTTCCGATCCGGTTCTGGCGGACTGCAGGAGTGTTTCGACCGTTCGGTCGATGAAGTCGTCATTGACCCAGATTTCTAGCATGACCTTGCGCAACATGTTGACTTTGTACTCGATCCCGCGATAGGTGGCGGTTTGCCCACGCTGCCGGCCGTAACCTTGCGCATCGCAGACGGTCAGCCGTTCCACGCCAATGCGGTACAGCGCCTCTTGCACAGCCTGCAGCTTGGTCGGCTGAATGATTGCCAAAATCAGTTTCATGAGGATCCGTTCAATTTAGAGCGCATTCAATTTTCATGTGGCCTGTGTTGGGCAAAATGAGCAACCATCTCTTCGATGATGCCGGCAATCGTCCGTGCGACTGGCATTAGCTGAGATCAAAACGTTGCATGCGATTGTTCTCCGTATCGAGCACATGCAGATTACGTTGAGAATCCAAGATCAACGCCCAAGGACTTTGGAACTCGCCTGGTTCCTTGCCGGGCTGCCCCCAACATTCAAGCGATTCTCCTTGCCGCGAGAATCTCTGGACACGATGATTGCCCCACTCGGCAATCAGCAGGCTCCCATCTTGGTCGAACACCATGCCGTAAGGGTATTGCAGTTGTCCTATACGATTCCCTGGCACCCCCCAGCTGTCAACAAGCTGCGGCTTAGCCGAAGATACGTCAAAAATCTGCAAGCGATGATTGCACGCATCGGCTACCCACAGCAAGCCTTCGTCGTCGACCAACAGCGCCTGCGGACGAGAGAACTGGCCCAGTTGACTGCCTTGACTGCCCCACCGACGCACATAGTTGCACTCCGGATCAAATTCCTGAATTTGATCGAACTGGCCATATTGTCCGACAAAGTAGTGACCTCGAGCATCTTGCACGACGTCCGTCACGAAATGAAACTGACCGGGCAGATCGCCGTGCACACCGCCAATCGACTTCGATTCGTCCAATTCTCCATCCGGAGAATAAAAGAGCACTCGGAAGTAGTGCGTGTCCGCCACCAACAATTGACCTTGGCTACTCCAGCCTAATCCGGTCGGTTTGCCTTGCTTGATCAATGGGATGCGCCACCCACGCCGATATTCGCCGTCTACATCGTAGATTTGGATCCGGCCCGTTTTGTCCACCACATACAGCTCATCTTCGGGCGAGACAATCATCGCGCGGGGATACATGAATCGTCCCGCGGACAGCCCCCTTCGTCCCCACACCAATGACGGCTCGCGTGACGCCGTCAATTGCGGAACGCAGCCGCCAAGTGTCCCGGCGAGTCCAGCCGCGCCCAGGCAACCGGTTGCCGTGCGACTGATAAATCGACGACGTGAGACATGCATGGCGTGATCACTCCTGGGGCGGTCGAGATCCGAAAAACTGGGCTTAGGAGCGGACGGGGCTGGTGTAAAAAATCATTAAAAACCAGTATAGTGCGTAGGACCGCAGCCGACAGCTTGTGGGTTGGCTCGATTTTGATCGCACGGAGTTGACTGCGAAGCGGATGGCAAACTTTCTTGATTGGACCAGCGGCAGCGACACGCGCGACACCGTCCATATTATCGTGCAGGCGTTGGTCGAAGGAAAGCTGGTCGCTTTGCCTGCCGAAACCGCTTACCACGTTTTCGCCAGCGGATTGAAACCCGACGCTGTACAGGGGCTGGTTGAATTGGGCCAGCAGGGCTCCGTGAGGACAGCGTCCATGTTTTTGCGTTCTCCCCAGGAGGCGCTCGATTACTCGCCGCGAATGTCGCCAGTAGCCTCCCGCGTCGTCAACCGTGGTTGGCCCGGACCACTGGTGTTGGAGCTGCCGGTCGACGACCCCAGCAGCCTCGTTTCACAACTGCCGGAATCCGTCCGTTCCGCCCTGTTGTGCGAGCATCGTTTTTTGGCCCAGCGAGTGGCCGCGCACGAAGTGATCTTGGAAGCGATGAAGTTGATGCCTGGTCCGTTGGTGGCGGCGCCCATCGTCAATTCACAATCGCAGCAAGCCGTTTGCAGCGGACAAGAAGCCGGCCAACTACTGGACGATCAAGTCGCATTTGTCGTCGATGACGGCGTGACTCATTACGGTGGTTTGGCGACCACCGTGCGAATCGAAGACAACGATTGCACGGTGCTGACCAAGGGCGTCATTGAGCCCACGAAGCTGGACCAGCTGTTTCAGCTGGTCGTGCTCCTGGTGTGTACCGGCAACACTTGTCGCAGCCCGATGGCGGAGGTGATGTTAGTGGATTTGTTATCCGGGCGGTTTCCTGAGCAGATGAATGGCCAGCGGCCCGCGGCGTACATTGCGTCAGCCGGGTTGAGTGCGTTTCCAGGTGGGCCAGCCTCCAGTGAGGCGATGAGCGTCATGCGCAAGCAGGGCCTGAACCTGCAAGCACACCAGAGTCGTTCGCTCACCGAACGCTCGCTACGACACGCCGATTGGGTGTTGACAATGACTCGGTCCCATCGCGCGGCAATCGTTGATCGCATGCCCCATTTGGAAAACAAAGTACGCATGCTCAGCGGCGGCAACGAGGACGTCTCCGACCCCTTTGGCGGCTCCGAGTCGGTTTATGCCGCTTGTGCGGATCAAATCAAGGGCTACTTGGAACGCTGGGTTGACCAAGTCGAAGAATCCTGGTTTCCCAATTGGCATTCGAAATTATGCTAGTGCGAGTCACGCACCCAACCACACGCTTGCCGGCGGAAACGCTGGCGGGTTCGATTCCCTTTTCGTCGCAATAAGTATGCGTATCTCCATAGGAAGCGATCATCGAGGCGTCAGCGTGAAAGCCAAGCTGATTGCGGCGCTACAGAGTCATGGACATGAGGTCCAAGACCTGGGCACTCATGGTGATCAAAGCGTTGATTATCCCGACTACGCCAGCAGCGTTTGTGAACAGGTAGCGTCGGGCCAGGCGGATCGTGGCATTCTGATCTGTGGCACGGGTATCGGCATGGCCATCGCCGCCAACAAATTCAATGGGGTCCGGGCGGCGAATTGCTACGATGAAGTCATGGCTGAGATGTGTCGCCGCCACAACAATGTCAACGTATTGTGCTTGCCCGGCGATTTGATCGGCGAACGTCCTGTGGATGACTTGGTCCAAGTCTGGCTGACGACAGAATTCGAGGCGGGACGCCACGAACGACGCATCGCCAAAATCAGCGAAATCGAGCAGCAAAGCTAGCATCGCACTGGGGTAAGCGCACTCTCTGAACGGTGCGCTGCCACCCACTCGCTGATCCCTGCCAAACTTGGGTGCGGGCCGCCATGGCACGCCGCCGGGGAGTCCTCGCCTCCGCGTCAATGTGATCAAGAACTGAGAATTCCTGCCGGTCATGCGGCTTCTGACGGCCTTCTCCTGGAGACTTCTTGGCGGAACCCTGTTTTTGCTGAAGCTGGAGCTTGAGCCAAATCTTGTTCCGGATAAAGTCGAACGTGTTGGCGCCAGGTTGTTGTCCAGCGCGTGAATCGGATTTCACGCCTCAGCCGGATGCCATTTCACGGATCAGTGGTCGTTGGTGCGACGCGTGGCTTGCTACCTTGCTTTGCTTCGGCAATGGAACGCTTGCACCACTCCGATCCGCACATAGCCGATGAAACCATATGTCAAACGCCACCGAAGAAGTTGAATTGCTGCTGCACAACGCCCGTCTGCGGGATGAGTTGGAGCCGTACATCGACGAATCCGTTTCGTTGGTCCACTTTCGCCAGATGAATCTGCGCGAGGAAAACTGCTTCTTGGAGTCCATGCTCGCCTGGGAGCGGGCTCCCGCACTGCCGATCAGTTGTTGGACGTTGCCGGAGTTGGTACTCCCTCGCCCAGCCTCTTTGGACGACGATGTGCTCAAGACGTTGCTCAACGACACCATCGAACGACTATTCTCCCTGCGAGTCGTCTTGGAGATGACAGAGCATCTGTCCGACCGCGAACTCTATACGTTGATCTACCGTGATATCTTGCCTTCGTGCGAGAAGAAAGTTGACCTGCCCGGCAACTACCTCTGCTGGCGATGTTGGGACGAATCGGACACGGACACTTGGTTACGCTACTACGCCACTGAAAGCGAACGCCTGCAGTGGTTGGAATCCAATGACGGCCCACTGCCCGAAGCGGAAGCGCTACCCTTTCCCCGAAAATTGCCGCGAGCGTCCGAGCTCTGATTCCCTACGGACGCCTAGGCGCCCGGTGCTATGGGGCTCCACCCGTACGGTATCTGCCAAAGTCCGCGGTGGCACGTTGAAGCCTTTGAGCCAAAACGTGGCGATGCAACTAAGAGCGTGTCTTCTAACTCCGTTTCGGGCTGCGATCGGCTTTTTTGAGCCCTGCCTTTGTCGACCTGCATCGACGAATCATCAACGATTCGCCTGCTTCGGTCTTCGCGGCAGAACTCAAAACGCCCGATCTCGCTTAACGAAGTGACTTTGAAGACAAGCTCTAAGCCTTTCACCAGCGATTTCGCTTCACGGACAGCCGACGATTACTGGAACTTGCAGAACGGGTGTTTCTTGGCCGGACTTCTTGAGCACCAACGCTTCGTATTGGGGATTCGACCGCGCCGCCCGCACTTGAAATCGTCGCTCGCTATCCGCCTCGGGATCCAAGGCGACAACGACCAATCGCTCATCCATGGCGACCAAAGTCAGGTCGGGCCACAACTCCAATGGTGCTTCCACGAGGACCTCTGCGGACAAACCACCTTCGTCATCGGGCAGCAAGACTGCCCTGTTGGGAAAACAAGTTACTTCAGGAATCAAAGTGGCTTTGACGGGCACCCGGTGCGGTTGGTCCGAGGCAACGATGACAATCTCGCCCTGGAACTCGCCGGAACGTCCACTGCTGGCGATTGAGAATTCGACATCCCGTCGCTGGCCTGGCGACAAGGAAAACTCTCTGGGGTCCGACGTGATGCACGAGCATGACGACCTCAACCGCACGGCGACTGAATCTGGGCCAACGTTGGCCAAACGTACTTCGCCAGACAAATGCTGCCCGCTGGCAGCCACCTTTCCCAAATCGATCGTGGCGGGCGAGATACTCAGCGACGCCGATGAACGATTGCACCCGGTGTGCCCCAGCATCGCGGAGACAAGGAGCAACAAGGCTGCCGAACCTGACCGATTAAACGCCACAACGCACACGACCCCTAATCCAAAAAACAGCCATCCCCGCCAATACCGTCAAACCGATCGGAAGTACAAGTCCAAAGGCGCTGGATGAAGACACAGCTGGTTGCAGACATCGGTGGCTAAGCAATTGCTCGACACCGTCAATGTCCACGTTGATTGAACAGTTGGTTCTGACTTGCTGCGTGTTTCCCAGCTGGTAGTGAATCATCGTGCCGCGCGGAATGTCAATTGCGAACAAGTCGGGCGACAGCGGCAGATTCAAACGCACGCCGCCGGGGCGAAACTGCATTTCGACGTCTCGCTTGCCTTCGGGCAGGAAGTGCTTGGCCGAGCATTGTCTAGGAAACCAAATCCCGCTGGCCGACTCAAAGTAGTCGCAACATTGCACTCGCAGCACGGGGCCTAGGGCGTCATCCAGTTCAAACAACGGACACACGTGGCCGCGTTCCGGATCCACCACCACCTTGCCCGATAGCAAGGGCTTTTGCGACTGAAACTGGATACAGACCTCGGTTGGACGTTGTGGTGGGTACGATTCATCGAAACTACAGTCGACTTCGGCAGTTCCGGCAGCCAGCGTTGCTATTGGCCCAAACAATCTACCGACTTGGATGGGCTCCAGCATGCCGAGCGTGGCGCCCGTTCCTGAAACCACGGCATGCTGCAACGAACGATCGTATTGCACGCTCCGAAGACTCGATGCATACAAGTGTCGCTGCAGTATCGAAACTTGGTAAGGCTCCGCATTGCTGCGAATGACTTTTGCCTCGAACAACCGGTCGCCGCCCAGTTGTGGGCCGGCCATTCGATAGACGCCGATAATCTTGCGTCGCACGTAGTCTTTCGCTTGCTCTTTGACCGCCGTCGCGTTCCGCGAGAGCAGCAATTCATACTGTTGTCGAACCGCCGGCTGGTCTTTATAGGTCTCGATGGCGATTCGCAAACCTTGCTCTTGCCTGTCAACCAGTTGGTTGACCAACTCTGGCGTCAAGGGATCCGTAATCTCGGCTTCGAATTCGATGTTGGCGAAGGAAATGACATTGGCTGCCGAAGCTTGGGCTGCGGCAGCAAGAACTTCGTTCGCAGTTTGCCCGCGTGCGGCATCCGTCTTCAGGAAGGGCAGCAGTAGCAGGGCCGCTGCGAGAACTAGCCGAGCAACTTTGACCATAAAAATTTGCCGTTTTCCAACACCAGCTGACGACAGGTCAGTTGTAGTTGTGAATAAAACACTGGTGGTCCAGCGGAACCCCGTAGGTATCGATTCGCGTAGAAAGGTCTTGGAAGCAAGGCAGCACGCATCCCAAGCTAATTCCCCACTGCGTAAAATCTTCGCAATCTGTGTTGGCCGCCGAGTAAGTGGTCAACGCGGGCACAGCATCACCTTGAAAACACAAGTCGGCGTTCGTTCCCTTACACTTGGATGCCTCAGGAACGATGCTGACCAAACCCGCGCATCCGCAACTGCCCAAAGCTGGTCCACAGGCAATTGTGCTGGTAAAGCTGGCGGTGCGCACCACATCACAAGGTCCGTAGGGCCCAGTTTGAGCCCAAGTCATCGAGTTCAACAGCGCCAGACCGAACAACGTAGCGGCGACGCCAGCTGGTCTCGCCAAAGACATATTTCACTCCAAACGTTGAAACCCCGCGCGACTGCGAGCACAGCCTAGTTACATTGCGCGGAATTTACAACTTTCTGCACCCAACTGCAACCCCACGCTGGCAGGGGGCAAGTCGAGTTGACTCTGTTGACCGCTGGAGGTGCATCTATATGACATAGCCGTGCAAAGTTGCGCTGCATGGAATCACGACCGGTAAGTGCCCTGGCAGCGCATCTGCGCAATCGGAAGCTCGCTTCGGGCGGGGCGAATAATTCGCCTGTTTTCACCAGTTATTCGTGATTGTGGATTTTCCCCAGACGGAAACGCCAGTCATGTCCATCCGGTTCAAATGAGCGTGCACTCGCAATTTGGAGTTTCAAACGAATCGACTTCCCTGACGCAACACACATGCCCTCAGCGACGGACCGCTATCGCTATGGACATGTTCGAGATACGTCTATCAAACCAAAGTCTTGCGAGTTTCGACGGGCCTGCAGAGGGGGCTCTCGTGGAGGGGGAGATGATAAGTCAGGAAAGCCGTTGCGACCTGGTGGACAAGTCTGCTGGGTGTCGCTCAATGCGAACTTGTCCATTGCGGCCTAGTCGTCCGCCCATAAACGCACTGCAACACAGACTTCGAACGCGCTTGGCGAGATCTGCGGCCCAAGGAATTGTGCTAAACTGCCTCGCATGACAACGATAGCAGATGTAGCCGCGTGGATGCGGCAAACCGCGCCCTTGGAATTGACGGAGTCTTGGGACAATACGGGCTTGCTGATCGGTGATGCCGAGCAATCTATCGAACGCTTGCTGACCTGCCTGACGCTGACGCCCGCGACGGTGTCCGAGGCCATTCAGGATCGGTCGCATCTAGTCATTGCGCATCATCCTTTGCCTTTCAAGCCCATCCGGCAAGTCACCACTGACAGCGTGTCCGGTAGGCTGCTGTGGGATTTGACGCGGCATTCGATTGCCGTGTACTCGCCACACACCGCCTGGGATTCCGCCGAGGATGGGATCAACGCCCAGTTGGCCCGTATGCTCGAAATCCAAGATCCGGCTCCGTTGGTGGCCACCGATGGCCATACAGATCCAGGTCTCGGTGCTGGCCGTTGGGGATATCTATCGGCGCCAACTCCGCTGGCGGAGATTGTCGACCGCCTGCGGCAGCACATTCCGCATTGCCGCCCGCGAGGTTGGGATTCCGGGCTTGATATTCGGCAGCCCGCCGTGGCTTGCGGCAGCGGTGGATCGTTCTTGACAGCCGCCACCAAGCAGGGCTGCGATCTGTTGGTCACGGGAGAAGCCACTTTCCATCAGTGCCTGGAGGCGGAAGCAACGGGGACGGCGTTGCTCATGATTGGACACTTCGCGAGTGAGAAGTTCGCCATGAACCACTTGGCCGAACAACTGGCCAGCAGTTTCCCCGATATCCAATGCCGCGCCAGCCAGTTGGAGCAAGACCCCGTCAGCCTCTGGTGACAGGTGTGCCACCCCCAAACCACCGGCAGTCACCATGCTCTAGCGAATTGCCTTGTCGGGCAACTCGCCCTTGATGCCCTCGTCCATAGGCATGTTATCTTGGTCGATTCCTGTTTGAGCCATTAACTGAACCAGTTGTCGAGACAACCGGCGCACGCGGTCCTGCTGCTGCGGATCATCGATCAGATTGTGGGCCTCCTCCGGATCGTTCGCCAAGTCATACAATTCGGCACGATGCCGATCTGGCGTGCCATCACCGTGCGGATATCGAATCAGCTTCCATCGGTCGGTGCGGACTCCGCGGACGTTGGGCGTGTAGGGAAACTGTTTTTCGTAGTTGTAATGATAGAACCATGCCTCCCGCCAATCGTCAGCCTGTCCTCGCAGCATTTTGACCATGGAACTGCCGTGCACGTCCTGCAGTGGCTGGGCGCCCGCCAGTTCGCAAATCGTAGGGGCAATATCCACCGTCAGGACTTGCTGTTCGACCATCTGAGGCGCCGCCCCCAGACCTGGATAGCGGATGATCAACGGAATGCGGATGCTGGCTTCGTGCATCGTCCGCTTGTCGACCATGCCATGTTCTCCTTCCAGCAAACCGTTGTCGCCCATGAAG
>JANQOL010000415.1 GCA_028289675.1 Pirellulaceae bacterium | reverse complement strand
CCAGCACCGCTGGCTGTCCTGTCGGCGGTACCTGCGCCGAACACTCATCGACAAATCGCTGTGCCGACTCCTGACTGCGACTGGCCACAGCAGCGACGCGCGCGTTGCCGGCCAGCCGAATTGCCTGCCAGTTTTTGCGTGCGATGTCCGCGGTGCCCAAAATGCCCCAGCGGCAGAGATTCGTTGATCCGTGCAATGGACTCTCCACTCATTTCCAAACATCAATGACAAACTGCAGCACTGGGACGCCGGGCGAAACGCAACCTGAAAAATCGCTGGCCGGCGAATGCCCAAGACCAGCTGTCCCCAAGTGAACTGGTCTATGGTAAGTAACCGCTAGTGCGAACGGAATGGGGCGGCCACTGCTTACCATGCAACTTGATTTAGGCGCGGCCCAGGATAACCAAGCACATATCGTCAGCCCGCTGCGTACCCTCGATGAACTGGGTCACCTTGTCGACAATTCCTTGGCCGACTATTTGCAGAGCCCCTTGTCCCTCCGCCACCAATTGTTGCAGCCGCTGGATGCCGAACAATTCGCCAGTCTGATTAGGTGCTTCGTTAATGCCGTCGGTGTACAACACAAGCCGATCGCCGTGCTCCACCTCAATCGACGCCAACTCGTACTCGAACTCATCAAGGATGCCCAGCGGAACTCCCACGGCTTCGTCGCCGGGCTCTTGAACACAACCGTCTGGCTTTAGCCATAGCGGCGCCATGTGACCTGCATTGACGATCTCCAATCGCCCGGATTGCGGTTCGAGTACCAGACATAGAAAGGTCACAAATTTCTCGACGCCCAGCGTCGACAACCGTTGGTTCAGGCGAGTGATTGCCAGGGCAGGATTGGATTCACTGGCCAGCAAGAACCGCGTTTCCGCGGACAGCTTGGCCATTAACATGGCCGCGGCCACACCGTGTCCAACAACGTCGGCTACGATGATCGCCAGGCGTCCGTCCGGCAGTGGAATGTAATCGTAGTAGTCCCCACCAATCTGATCCGCCGGATGGTAATAGCTGTAGAACTCGTAGCCCTCGACACCCGGATTTTTCTCTGGCAAGAACGCTCGTTGCACGTTTCTGGCCAGTTCCATGTCTTGTTCGACGCGCTGCTGCTGCACCACCTGTTCATGCAGTTGCGCATTCTCGATAGCCACCCCAGCTTGCGTCGCGATACTTGCCAAGATCTCCAAATCGCCAGCTTCAAAGTGGCGTTTGGAGTCCAATGTGTCCATTTGTATCGCGCCCAGCGGTTGGCCATCGCTGTCCAACAGGGGGGCTACGATGATCGAGCGAATGCGAAAATCGGAAATACTGTTGGCCATTTCAAAGCGCTCATCACTGCTTGCATCCAGTGAGATGATGGCTTGCTTGGATTCCATGACCTCCTTCATCACCGTTCGACTGATGCGGAAGGTGTCTTGCTGTTCCTCGTGGCGGGTCTTGATCCATCGCGGCACCAATTCGCCACCTTCTCGCAACACGATGAACGCGCGATCGGCCTGAAGGAAGACTTTGAAAAGCGTGTTCAAGACCTTCGGCAACACATCGTCCAGCTTGACGGCTCGGCCCAAGTTCTGAGAGATCTCCAACATCGCATTCAGCCGCACTTCCGAAGTGGTAGTCAGCTGCGAACCATGATGGCTGCCCCGAATATCCAGCTTGGTACTAACAGCACGAGCGGCTCCGGACTGCCCTTCGTCATCAACCAGCAGTACGCCGAACGAGCTGCCATCGGCCAGTACAGACGAATCGTCGGCCTTGAATCCACTGTCCAGTTCGGCGTTGAACGAGTATTCAACGTCGCAGATGCGGATTAAGTCACCATCTCGCAGAACGGTCCGTCCGTTGATTAACTGGCCGTTCAAGAACGTTCCGTTGCGGCTCTTGAGATCTTCCAGCTCGTAACCCTGTTCGCCGGTGGCATGCACCCGAGCATGCTGCCGGCTGACCGCGCCGACATCAATGGTGACGTCGCAATCAGGATGCCGCCCCAGTACCGTTTCAGCTTTGCTTATTTCGTACCTTTGCCCGAAACCAGATCCGCTGATCGCTTGAAGGAATGCCATAATTGAATGACTTGAACTTGGTGAACATCGAGCACGAATCGAGGGGCCGCGCAACAACGTTATTCGACTTGCAGGGCCGCGTCAATCAAGATGCCGAAGGCTTCTGCGGGAGTCTTCTCGTAGGGCTCGTTGGGAATCCCATTCTCTTCGACCAACTGCTCCGCCCGTGTCATATACTCACGAATTTGCTCCGCGGTCAGATTGTCGACCACTTCCAGGCTTTGGCCATCCTGGCGCACGCGTGAGCAATTTTGGATCGTGAATTCCAAATCATTGCGACTCAGCTTCCTTTCGGCCGCCGCTCTCAACAGTCGCTCGCTGACTCGCTGCAATGTCTGGAGTTCGGTTTCCGTGAGCCCACTGTCGGGGGCCTGCGCAATAATGGACTGAACACCACCCCACAGCGGCACGGGATTGTCTTGCAAGCAATTTCTCAGTCGAGTCAACTGCCGCTTGCTCAGCGTGCGATTCTCCAGCGGTGGCACCAGATCATTTAATTCCGCGATGATCTGTCGTTTATCTTCCGGCGCTAACTGGCACGATTCAATCCATGGAATCAACTGCTTGTTGATGGCGTCTACCGCCAAGGGATATTGGTCTCGAAACATGAACCAAGCGCTAAATGCGCAAAACGCCGACATGACCGCCAGCGACAAGATGGCGACAACCAAGCACGCCGGCCCCAACGACGGTTCTTGGTGAGGCTGGTCCTGAGGCGCATCCGTTGCTTCATCCGCAGGCTGGGTAGGCTCATCGGTCGGCGAAGATGAATCAGGTTGGTCGTTCCGCTCCTGCGATGGATCCGAAGAATTCACCGAATGTCCTTCATCAGACGTGCCAAGGCTTCATGAGGCAGTGCAAAAGTTCCTGCTGACCTCCCAACATCGGGTTCAGCCGAGCTACTCTATGTCACGATACTCGATTGACAACACTTCGAATTTCAGTTTCCCCTTGGGCACTTCGACTTCAAGGGCATCGCCAACTTTCTTGCCCAGTAGAGCGGCACCGATTGGGCTGGTTGACAGAATCTTGCCCGATTCATAGTCTTCGTCGCCGGCACCTACGATGGTGAATTCCTCTTCGTCATCGTAGTCCAGATCTTTGACCGTCACCGTCGCCAACAACCCAACCTCGTCCTTGGACAGCTTGCTGGGATCGATGATGTAAGCGTTGGCCACCTTCTGTTTCTTTTCATTGATCCGAGCTTGTGTTTGCCCCTGGTTTTCGCGCTGAGCATGGTACTCTGCGTTTTCCTTAAGGTCGCCTTCCGCCCGCGCCTCGGCGATCTTCTCCGCAATTTCGGGCATCGTTACGGTTTCCAAGTGCTGTATTTCCGCTCGCAATTCGTTGTACTTTTCGCGAGTCATCGGAACCATTTCCGACATCACACACTCCCTTTGCTACAAACTGGCTGGGCGGCACGCTGGTCGCGACTTCAACAATAGTGATCGGACTGGCCGCCAGGCCACGAAAAAAAGAAGACCTCGTTTCTCGACGGAGAAAGAGGCCGCTCTTTGAAATATGATTTGACTGCTTTATATGGTCGAAAGTTCACCTTTAATTGTCAAGATCTTAACATGTCCGTCAGCCTTCAGCCGCATTGCGATAGCCGTGGCTTGGACATAAAAAACTCGGCTCGCCGCCGTACGGCTAATTGAGGACTAACCCCGCCTGCCACCGCCGATTTTCGGTACGTTTTGTCGCAGGCGCTTTAAACCATGGCCAGATCGGCGAACTCCCTCAGCCGTCAGTCTCCCGATAAATCAAGCAACCACAGGCGGGGCAGATGACTGGCTGGCCCACTCCCAGCCGCTCAATCAGCTGAGGAGTGAGCCTCTGATGACAACTGCTGCAGCAATTATCTTCCATTTCGGCCATGGCATCTTCGCCCCTGGCAGCCACCAAACGGATGTAATCTCGTTTGAAGTCGCCAGTCAACTGTTTTTCAGCCTCCTCCAGTTCAGCTTCGACACGAGCTAGCTCTTCCTCCAGTCCAACTCGCTTACTGTTGATCTGCGACTCGATCTTGTCGCACTCACTTTGAACTTCCGCGACATACTCCTCCGCCTCGCGGAGCGTCCCATCAAACGTGTCCAGCGCCTCGAGAATCTCCAGAATCTCGTCGGACAGCACCACGTTAGCTTGAGTGTCCGCGGCAATTTGATCCTTGAGCGCTTGGTATTCTCGGTTCTCCTTGGCCGCGTTCAGCTGTCCCTCCCAGTGATGGATCTTGCCTTCCCGCTCCTGCATTTGCAATTGCTTGTGGTCGGCGTCGATCTTCATTTTGGTTATTTGGTCGCGGATCTCCTGCGCCTTCTTCTCCGCCTGGTCCAACTTCAGTTTGGCTGCCGCAATGACCTTCGGACCCCGAGCCAGCTGGCCTTTAAGGTCCGTCTTTTGGCGGTTGATGCGGTGCAGAGTTTGCACAAGCGAAGCGGTGACAGCCATGATTGGTGTTCAGACTCCGGGTGTTTGGGCTTGGACTCTTCGGGTGTTTACTTGGACTCGCCGGGTATTGTTTGAACTCGCCGGTATTTACTTGGCATCCCGGTATTTACTTGGCAACATGGTACCCTAGCACCCGTTGGAGCGAAAGTTGCTAGAGTCTCGGCCAGATCAGGTCCGTGCCTTCAACTTGGCTGAACACGTAGCTCATCGAGCAAGCGAGGAGAAGGACCAAGTCGAGTTCGATGTTGGCATGCCCTGAGCTACACCGATTCACTGAATCAGGTTAAAACTGCAGCCAGAATTGAAACGCCGAAGCAGCGCAGCCAGTTTCTCCGCAGGAAGCATCGACATGGACCTCTCGCAACTCGCCCCGTTCGGACAGGAACATCTGCTGCAGTTCGCCGACCAGCTCTCGGCGGCCGACTTGGCGAGGCTCCAACAACAGCTGGAACAGGTCGATTTTCGGCTGCTGCAGGAAATGGGAACTGCGGGACAAGTCACCGAGGACTGGAGCGACCTGGCACAGCGGGCCGAGGCTCCTCCAGCCGTCCGAGCAGGCGATGCCGGTGTTGACTACACACCACAGCAGGCCCAACAAGCTGGCCAGGAGGCGTTGCGTGCTGGAAAGCTGGGGATGATCCTCGTCGCCGGAGGGCAGGGCTCCCGATTGGGGTTCGACCAGCCGAAAGGCATGTTTCCGATCGGTCCCATCAGCGGTCGCACGCTGTTTCAAATGCACTGCCAACGCTTGGCTGCCGTCGCCAGACGCTACGAAACGGCCATCCCCCTGTATGTCATGACCAGTCCAGCCACAGATCAGGCCACTCGTGAGTACTTTGAACAACAATCTGGCTGCGGAATGGACCCTGAACACGTCCACATCTTTTGCCAAGGAACCATGCCAGCCATCGACGCAGAATCGGGCAAGGTGTTGTTAGCGGACAAGCACCAACTCGCGCTCAGCCCCGACGGCCACGGTGGCCTGGTCTCCGCGATTGAGCACCACGGATGCCTGCAGCACGCAGCCGATCAAGGAATCGAGTACTTGTACTATGCCCAGGTCGACAATCCACTGGCGCCATTATGCGACGCGCGATTGATCGGCTACCACCGCCTGGCCAGCAGCCAGATGACCACGCTGGCGGTCAAGAAGCGGTTCGCGACGGAGAAAGTCGGTAATGTCGTGCTCATTGATGGTCGCTTGCACATCATCGAATACAGTGATTTGCCGGAGTCGGCCGCCGAGGCCGTAAATGCTGACGGCGAATTGAAGCTGTGGGCAGGCAACATCGCCATCCACGTATTTGACTTGCAGTTTCTTTCCAAGATGGCCGGCAATGGTGCTGCCTTGCCTTTTCATCGCGCGCTCAAAAAAGTCCCATACCTGGACAGTTCTGGGCAACTGGTCCAGCCAACTTCGCCCAACGCCATCAAGTACGAACGTTTCATTTTTGATCTACTGCCGGCGGCCGAGCGGGCGATCGTCGTCGAGGGCTTGGCCGAGGAGGTTTTCGCTCCGGTTAAGAACGCCAGCGGAGCCGCTGTCGACACGCC
>JANQOL010000032.1 GCA_028289675.1 Pirellulaceae bacterium | reverse complement strand
ATGGAAACATTGCCGGTCGTGCGATCGACGCGGAGCGTCAAGACGTCAAACACCGTTGCATCGATGGCACTGTTACCGCCACCCAAGTCAACCACGTCGGTACGAACGCGCCGGCCGGCAGCCTCCAGGCTCGGGGCACTGATGGCAGCAAACTGCTGATCCGCAGCGGCGGACGTCGGCAAACCGATCAAACGGAAAGTGGAACCATTGGTGGGACTCAGATCTCCGAACGTGAGTTCGAGAGTTCCACCCAAGTTTAGATTGCCGGGGGTGGTTCCGAGGATGGTAACTGGTGTCGCGGCGGCGCTCGAACTCAAATCGTATCGCACAAATCCTTCTCCACCACTCAAATTGAACGTATTGGTAGTGAGCGTTCCATCTCCCTGGATGGTCACGCGGCCGCCAGTAGCGATCGTTACCGACGGATCTACCACCCCGCCGCCCACGCTAAAGGCACCGCCCGTGCGAATTTCCAGCCCGCTATCCGATCTTACCGTAATGGCTGCCGGAGGCGTAATGTTGGTGTCAACGAAGGCGGTTCCGCCATTCTCAATAAGGGCGATTTGATCGAGCGATCCGTCGGGCGGGAAGCTATTTTCCCAGTTGGTTCCAACGGTCCAGTCGCCGGTACCTAGATTCGTCCAATCGACCAATACCTGCGCGTGCGCTGCCGCCGCCCAACACAACAAACAAATCACCGCGAGGCATGAGTAACAAGTCTGTCTATTCATCGGAGAGTTACCTTGGTTTTGAGAAAAAATCAAATTTGGTGAAAAACCAGAAATTATCGCGAGAAGATCATAAGTCCAATTGCACTTACCGCCGGTTGACGCGCCGACCGCCAGCAAGCAGAAGCAGGCCCATGGCCAGCAGTCCTGCAGCGGTGGGTTCTGGAACGTTGGCAAACTCTCCAACAAAGAGTGGGAAGGTTCGAGCCGGATCATCCTTGAAGATGCCGAAGTCGGCGAGATCGATCACGCCGTTGAGGTCCAGATCTCCCTGCTCGCGAGCGGTATATCCCATCGGATTGCCTGGGTCATCGACTGCGAGTACCTCTTGCAACATGAACTCGGAAAGCCGGTCGAAATCGTCCGAATTGACCAGGGTATCCAGCGTGACGTCACCTGGCGGGATGACAATCTGGTTGGTGTTGTCGCGGAACACCACCTCATCGATGCCAATCGCGTTTCCACCGTGAACGGAGAGCGCGTTGAGGACCAACTGCGTGACGCCCGTTTGGTCGGGAATATCGACAATCTGGGCAACGTGATTGCTGTAATTCGCGGGATCCAAATTGCCAGAGGCAATCTGTGTCAGCCCGGAACCGGTGTCGACCTCGATGGTGTAGCTGTTCACACCACGGTTGGTGAGCGACGCAACGGACTGCGTATAGTTCCAGACAAGTATGTCGGTGACAACACTAGGTGTGTTGAAGTCAAAGACCCAATTGCCAGAGGTAGTTTGGTCGTCGACAAGCTTGTCCGAGCGCACCACGAAGTCGGTGTTGTGCACGAGCGTGCTGAAGTTGATGTCGTCGGGCACAATGCTCATGTTGGGGCCTCCCAGCCCTGAGAAATTGCTGATGCCTTCAAACGTAGAGCCAAACCCAGGTACAATTGGAGGATTGGTGGAGGATATCGTATCGGCGCCGAAATAAACGCTCTGGGCGGCTACCGGAGCGACCAACGCCAGCCCGGCGAGAATCAAGAAAAACAGGGTAGCCTTCGCCCGACAGACGAGGCCCCGATTCCAACGCGGCTGGCTGCCGAGGATTACTGTGGTGGTGAATCGATTGAACATGAATATCCTCTTAGAAAGTACGAATAGGTTCACTGGCTTGAAAACCGTCAAACGCGTGAAATAGAAGTCTTGCTCACCGCACGCGGGACGAACGGCCAACCCGGCAAAAGCCCGCCGAAAGACCGCCCAAAATCAGCAGCATGAGGCTAGTTGGCTCCGGCACCCTAGATCCCAATGCACTCGCCGGGGGAGGCGTAAACACCAGATCCGAATCGTCTTTGTAAATCCGGTAGTCGAGCAGATCGATTGTGCCGTCATCATTCAGGTCGCCTTGCTCACGGGGCGTGTCCGGAGACTCTGGATCCACGTCCGTAAACATGTTTTGGGTAATTACGTCGAAG
>JANQOL010000013.1 GCA_028289675.1 Pirellulaceae bacterium | reverse complement strand
ACGAGCGGCCGCAACCGACTCTGCCGCATATCAGTTCTCCTTCGACGACCAGGATTCGCCACGCTGGACCGAAGCGATGGCGCGACAACTGCTGAGCCCGCCTTCACATCCGGAGATGCTGGGGCGACTCGGTCGCTACGAGGTTGAGCGTCTGCTCGGAGCCGGCGGAATGGGTGTCGTTTTTAAGGCTTTCGACACGGAGCTGAATCGGCCAGTCGCGATTAAGATCTTGTCGCCTCATCTATCCAAGAGCGAAGCTTCGCGAAATCGTTTTGCTCGAGAAGCGCGTTCAGCGGCCGGAATCGTCGATGATCACGTCGTACCCATCTACAATGTCGAATCCCAGTCCGAATTCCCATTTCTTGTCATGCAATTCGTCGCGGGAGGATCCTTACAGCAGCGATTGGATCGAGACGGTGAACTGGCGGTCAGTGAGATCCTTCGAATCGGCATGCAAACCGCTCGCGGGCTGGCAGCCGCCCACGCGCAAGGCCTGGTGCACCGCGACGTTAAACCCTCAAACGTTTTGCTCGACGAAGACGTCTCGCGTGCGGTGTTGACAGACTTTGGATTGGCCCGTGCGGAGAACGACGAACATCTGACGCGTTCCGGCTTCCAAGCAGGTACGCCGCAATACATGTCGCCCGAGCAAGTGCGTGGGGAAGCCATCGACGAACGCAGCGACTTGTTCAGTCTGGGATGCATGCTATACGCTCTCTGCACGGGGAAGCCCCCATTCCGGTCAGAAAGCAGCTACGCGGTGTTGCGCAAGATCACTGACGACACGCCAGAGCCAATTCGTAGTGTCCGCCAAGACATTCCGTTCTGGCTGGAACGATTGATTCTGCGGCTTTTGGCAAAGCAACCCGAAGGCCGATACCAGTCAGCCGACGAAGTTGCTGAATTGCTGGAGGCTTGTCTGGCCCACTCACGTAACCCGAAGACTTGCGCTTTACCGCCACAATTAGACACGACGGGCGACACTGGACGTCGCCTACTGAACCGTGGCTGGCAGGTTGCCGCAGGATTCGCCGGGTGCGTATTCTTGCTGGCGACAATTACGATCATCATCAAAGAATCCGGAAAAGGAATCACCGTCCGTGGAGGCGACGACGACTCATCGGTGGATATCGTTCCGACCGGCAACGGAATCCGCATCGTTCCAACTGGAGACGACGTTGAGATCATTTCTAGACGAAACGGAAAAGAGCGGAAAGTCCGACTGAAGGATGATCGAGTCACGGTCATGATGGACAAGGAGGGACAGCGACTGGGTATGATCTATGAGGCGGTGGGTGAGCCGGATTTCCCAGTGGATGCCACGCCGCCGCGTATGACGACACCGGAAGAAACTCGCCGCATCTTGTCGGGCGAACTAGCCGCTGACAGCCCGCAAGCGGAGAGTTCGCAGGTCACACCCGTCGCCGTCGTGTTCTTGATGCATCCCGGTGAACTGCCGAAAGGGAATTCGATTCAACGACATGCAGCCGCAGTTGCGTTGGCTGAACTGCGCCAGCAAGACTACTTCGGCTATCTAGCCTACATCGGAGGACGGACAAAATGGTTGCTGGGTGGTGATCCCCATCTTGAGCACGTCATCAACGATGCCGAAGATCCGCAGTTACAGACGATCATGTCCACCATTGTTGGCGATTTGCCGGAGTTTGACACGGCACTTGCCATGGCTTTTGAAGCTCTGCAAGCTAGCTCGGCGGCTCAAAAGAAGCTGATTGTTCTGACCGACGGGGATCCACAGTTGGAAGACGAGTCCATCCTCGATAAGTACAAGAACGCTGGCATCACTATCGACGCCATCCATGTCGAGATCCACGATCCCAAATACCGTGTTCTTCCGATGAAGTTCACCGAGTCGACGGGCGGGAAGTACTTTCGAGTCCAACCAGGTAAAGCCGAGCAGGCAGTGCCCAAGTTGTTTGAGCGACAAGTGGAGGCGCTCATCAACTCACTTGGTCTGCCTGTAGCGGACGAGAAAGCAACTTCCAAAGCGCTCCAGAAAATTGGAGTCGCCTTCCACAGCTTCTACAGCTTTCGATCCAAGTTGCCCGGCAGCCAAAACTTTGAAAAGGACCTGCCCGCACTTGGTGGAGTGGTATCCCGAACGGAGTATCCATTCAGCTGGCGAGTGGCGCTCTTGCCATTCCTAGGTAGATACGACCTATATGACCGATACCGTTTCGATGAGCCCTGGGACAGCCCAGCCAATATACAGCTCGTCGATAGGATTCCGGAGGTCTACACGCCCCGTCGTCTCAACTCCACGCCCGTCGGACACACGCATATTCTGGGTTTTGTAACGGCAGACAGCGCCCTTGGGAACAAGGACGGTGAGAACTTCAAGAGTTTTGAAGATGGGCTTTCCAGGACGCTCTTGGTTGTCGAGGCTCGCAAGAGTGTCCCATGGACGCAACCTATCGACTTGGAACGGCCAGAAGTGAGGCCGTTGGTTGAGGACGCGCTCATGTGCCTGTTTGCCGACGGTCACGTGGTCAGTTTACAACTGGACAGCTCGGTGGATCTCAGATCGCTTGTCTCGAAGAACGACGAGGCCAATCAAGCCAACGGTGATCAGGTTCGCTACTAGAGCCGTTTTCTTTCGATGTGGCCTGCTGCCGGCACATGTGTAATCACCACCAGCGAGCATTGGCGAGCACACCGACGATTCACCCCAGCACGTGAACTGGTGGCCGCCACTGGGTCTTTGACAGGGGCTCGATTTCCGGGCTAGATGCTGCTATCTTTGCCCGGTTCGATCGGCTCCAATTCTCTCCGAAGCCAGTCGCCCATTGGTCGGGGCGAGGTGCGGTGAATGGCGCCCTGTCAATGAATAAAGCAGTAGGGTTGGTGGTGCCAAGCAATGTCTCAGCGACTGGCACCCGACCGGAGACCGTCGTATGTCGCTTGAAAAAAATGGAATTCATCAAGGCGACTGCGTCGAATTGCTGGGACAGCTCGAAGCCGGCTCCATCGATCTGGTCTTTGCGGATCCGCCGTTCAACATCGGCTACAAGTACGACGTGTACGACGATTCGCGTCAAGCAGCTGACTATCTCGAATGGAGCCGTCAGTGGATTCATGGCGTGTACCGAGCGCTCAAATCCAGTGGTACGTTCTGGCTGGCCATCGGTGATGAGTTTGCCGCCGAGCTGAAGATCGAAGCTCAGAAAACCGGCTTCCACTGTCGCAGCTGGGTGGTCTGGTATTACACGTTCGGCGTCAATTGTGTGAATGGGTTTAGCCGATCACACACCCACCTGTTTCATTTTGTGAAGGACCCCAAGAACTTCACTTTCAATCGCATGAACCCGGAAATTCGCGTCAAGTCAGCCCGCGAGTTGGTCTACGCTGACAATCGAGCGAATCCCAATGGCCGGTTGCCAGACAACACTTGGATCACGCGCCCTCAAGATGCTCCAGAGTTCCTCAGTTTCAATCCGAGTCACGACACGTGGTTCTTTTCGCGAGTTGCCGGGACGTTTAAGGAGCGGGAGGGGTTTCACGGCTGCCAAATGCCGGAACAACTATTGGCTCGAATCATTCGTACCTCGAGTCGTCCTCAGGAATTGGTGCTGGATCCGTTTGGCGGCAGCGGCACCACGCTATGCGTAGCGAAGAAACTTGCCCGGCAGTGGATGGGCTTCGAGTTGTCCCCGGAGTATGTCGGGTTTATCCAGCAACGACTAGATGCGGCGAATGTGGGGGATGCTATCGACGGCCCGGAAGATGCCATCTCAAGCTCCCCCAGTACGGCCAAGGGGAAACGGCGCAAGAAGCCGTTTAACGAGGCCACCGAACGCGTGGTTATCGAAGCGTATCAAACAGCGGGCGAAGGTTACCCGGCCGACTACCTGCTCTGCGATCCAAAGATGAACCAACGGTTCGTCGACCTGTGTCTGGACAAGGGACTCGGAGGCAGCGCGACCATTTGGAACCGGTATTTATTGCAGCTGCGCAAGTCAGGCAAACTACCCGCGGCCACTCGACGCCCCGATCAAATCACTCCGGAGCAAATGGACCACTTTGGCTTTGCCAGTGAGGTGGCTTGGCGTTTGCTGTCGATTGACTATCGTCGAACGCTGGATGACATCTTGAGCTCACCAGAATTCGCCGCTGAGTTTGATCGTCTGGCAGCCGAATTTGGACCGGCCGACGCAGATATCACATCGCTTGAGTACCGTCGGGCGGCGATGTCCATCCGAAAACGTTCACATGATGCTCGGGACACGGCTGCAGAAAAGTTTTCGAATTGGATGACAAAGAGTCGAAAATTGCCTCGCGTTGCAATTGGTGACTCGCTGGAGGCCCTGGAGCAGCCAGGCGTATTTGTGCTGTACTGTGGCGACGTCGGGTTCTTTGCCGGCGAGAGTGATCATATGCGGACGCGAGTGGAGCAGGCTCTGAACAATGCGAATTGGAGTCGATTGGGGCCCGATTCCGTGGTGTACGTGGAGAACAGCGATAGTCTCGCCAACAAGTTTGGGCTGAAGGCGGCACTGGCGAAGCGCGAGAGTCCGCTGCTGAACTGCAGGTTGCTCGTCCACGACTCAGAGCTGGCTTGATTTTTCTGCTGGTCGGTGGCCCCCGCCTTTGGCTAAACTGTACGTCGCGCTGCACACTTGGCAGCAGCCGGCGGTTGGACTGCCCATCAAAGTGTCTTAACTCTTAGAAATCGGTGACAGGGATAACGTGATGCAAGAATTCCGTTCTTATGGAAAAGCGGGCCACCCTCAGGTGCGCGTTTTTACAAAGGTTTGCTTGGCGATGGTTGTGTGTGTGATCGGCAATCGTGGGATTGCGGTCGCTGCGGAGCCACTAAAAGTCGGTGCCAAGGTACCTGAGTTTGAGATGCAGGCCAGCGATGGAAAAACGTACGCTGCCAAGGATATCGTTGGCCAGCGGGCGATGGTGATCGCGTGGTTCCCGGCCGCAAATACTCGCGGTTGCACCAAAGAGTGCAAATCGATGAAGGAATCCGGCCAGTTGCTGCGGAAGTTTGATGTGGCGGTTTTCACGGCCAGTACAGATGCTGTCGACGTCAACGCAAAGTTTGCCGAGAGCCTGGAATTGGATTATCCAATTCTGTGCGATCCGGGCGGCAAACATGCCAAACTATTTGGCGTCTTAAGGGACAACAACAAAGCCAATCGGGTGACCTTTGTGATTAGTAAAGAGGGCAAGGTGCTAGCGGTCATTGACAAAGTCAAGACGGAAACTCACGGTGAAGATTTGGCAAAGTTGCTGAAGAAACTGGAAATCGCACCGGCCAAGAAGTCTTAGGCTGCCATGCATGAAACACCTCTTCCTGATCGGCTACCGCGGATGCGGCAAATCGACCGTCGGACGTGGCTTGGCGCAAGTCTTGCAATGGGAGTTCTTGGACACGGACGAGGCCATCGAGCAGGCGGCTGGCATGACGATTCGCGAGATCTTTGCTAAGGAAGGAGAGGCTGGGTTTCGCGACCGTGAGCAGACGATTCTGGCTGAAGCCGCTGACGACGTTCAGCCCACCGTATTGGCATTGGGCGGCGGTGCCATCTTGCGAGATGCAAATCGTCGAGTAATCCAGCGTACAGGGTGCTGCGTCTGGCTGCAGGCGAGCGCTCGCTGTCTGGCCGACCGCATCACCGGCGATGCCAGTTCCGCCGAACGTCGCCCGGCATTGTCCAGTCGT
>JANQOL010000409.1 GCA_028289675.1 Pirellulaceae bacterium | reverse complement strand
CTCAGGCTTTTGATTCCAGCGGATTACGATTCCAATAACCCGTAACGTTCCGATCGTCGTTTCGACGTCCCCAGCCACAAAGTTATTTGGTGGCAGATGTGGTGAACCAACCGGGTCAATCAACTTCATTGGTGATCCAGAAATGATCGCCACTTTCCTTCCATGCGGTTGTCGAATCTTTGGATGGATTCCAGAATCAAAAGCATACGGCCAATTGGATACAGCCCGCAAATCGACTTCCGTCAGGACGGCGACATCCGGGCTTTCAACGTCAAGCCGCTTTGCGATTGGCTCGCACCTCGGCGAGTCTGGACTGACCAGTTGCAAATTCCACGTCGCGATTTTCAGCGTAACAATCCTGTTGCTAATTTCCGCGCCCAGATGATCGCTAAACCTGGGAGATAAGCTGACCTGCCACGGCGCCAGCACAAAACCGCCCACTTGGCCCACAGCACTTTCACCTCTTCCAGCATGGTTGGGCATTGGCTTTCGTGAAGACGACTTGTCGCCACACATCCTTACCATATAGCGAACTGACTTTGGCATCCTGCTCGCCCGTTTTCGATCATCGCGGCCAATTTAGTGGTATCATTCTCCATCTCGCTCACGCGTCGCCGCATTCGACCTCCGCGATAACTGCGTCAGCGTCCAATTCCTTCACTCTCTTCCGGAAGACCCTCTGAAAAGCGTCTAGCTTCGTCCTCAACCACTCGTGGTACGTCGGCCATTGAACCCGGTCGTCCAAATCGGCGGATGTGCGAACATAGATTCGGCACGACTTCTTATTCTCCGGGTTGTACCATATCAACGGCTCTCCCAGTTCCTGCTCGATCTGTTCCTTCATCAATTCGAGTTGCGCGAAGAACGACTTCGCATTGTCATCATGAAGGTCCAACTCCACGCGAATTTCATTTTTGTCAAAACTCCCAGATTGGGAATCGTATTGTGACGCGATTGCACTCAGCTTTACGCCGCTGCGTCCAATTGCAATATTCATCCAATGTTGCGGTAAAGGTTTCGTCGGTTTGAAATTCGCCCCCCGGGTTTCAACTTGTTCTCGGAACGCTGTCCAAAACTCAACCTGCATTTCTTTAGCAGGCGTCACCGCAGCGCTCTGAACGTTTCTCGCACCTTGCGCGACGCGTTTTGTCCAATCGTTGGGTGAACTAACGACATTAAACTTTGGCGCAATGGGCGACTCACCGATCTGCCACAGTTCCACTTCCAATCCGAAAAACATAATCTCCTCGCCAGTCATTTCGTTCAGCCAGTCGAGGGCGGCACGATGTTCCTCTGTAAAGCGCCGGGCGATCCAGACAATCGTTACAGCACTTAGCCCAGCGGCGTACGTTAACAGCTGCCCCAAATGGGAGTGGTCCGTTCGCTCGAGTTGATTCTCGATCAACACCCAAAGGTCGTTCGCGGTGTCTTTACACAGAATATCCGCACGGAATGGTCCGACATTCTTTTCTTGGGCTTCAACCTCAAGGTCGATTCCAATCGTATCGCCCAGCAGCGCGATGTTTTCTTCCGATGCTAGCCAAGGCGTAAAATCATGTGCCTCGTGCTTCCAAACATCCTTAAGGTCAACCTTCTCCAATCGGCCCAATTTGTTCGCCGCAGTTGCCATAATCGCTTCTACCTTTTTGATCTTTCGCCTAATTGTCCTGCTGTCGTTTCATCGATTCCATACGCAGCTCGCATGAACTCTTGCAACAACGGCTGCTGCGTGCGGACATTTTCGGGACTGAACGTGACCAAAACCGCCTTGTTTCCCCGCTTCAACGAAGCCGTTTGTCCCAGGTCATCGAATCTCTTGACCCATTCTTCGGGGTTTGCAACATAAGCGCCGATGCGAATGACCGTTTTCTTCGGCTGAATCCAAATACGCTGTTCCCCACCATCTTGTGGAACTACACCAATCAACCGCTTCTTATACACCAAGGTGTGGCCGCTAGCACTAGCACTGTCGACCAGCTTCTGCACTTGATCGCAAAGTTGTGTGATCTGCGGAGACGTTCTTTGATCCCAATATTGCCGATCGGTTATCGCTGGACCCGACGCGGCGTCTCCCAACTCGTATTCGTCATCCGTGCGCAGCGAAGTCTGATCGAGCACGTGAACGAAATGGAGTGCGATCTTGCCGTCGACGTTCAAAGCCGCGATCTGAATAGCAATCAGCGGAATGCTGCCAGCCAACAGGCTAATTACGTTCAAAAACCGCGATGTAATATCCTCAGCAGCTAATACCGCCACATGGTCATAAGCGGGATAGCGCCGTCGTTCGATATCCCAATACTCGATGCAGCGGATGATATGGCTTGGGTCGGTCGCGCCTAGCATTAACTCGACCTCGTACCGCCGATTCAATTGCTCATCGTGTAACAACAAATCGAGCCGGCCCGCCTTCGGCTGCACCTTTTCGGCGGCGACCAATTCGACATCGCCGAATCCGAGAATTGAAGGATCTTCGATAATCCATTCCTGCACTGACTTCTCAGTGAATTCCGGATGGCCCTTAAGCGAAACTCGTTCCGCCTTGGTGAAATCAAATGGCATCGGTCAATTATTCTCTCTCAAATATCTGGTCATCATCGTGCATCCACCAACTTGCGTCGATTCACGTGCGGATATTTGCTTCACGCTTCAATCTTCCGCCTCACCGTCTTCGCCTTCGACTTCGGCGAGTTTGGCGTCCTGCCATTGGCCGTAGGTTTGGCCCGTGCCTTCCACCTTCCAATACTCCCGGCCATTTCGGCTTCCAGCTGCTACAACATTTGCAGCCGCGCTGGGACTGGCAAAGCCAACATTTTCCGCGAAAACGAAATGTTCCGGGTCATCACTGTCGACCAGTTTTCCCGCATCCACCAATGCATCGCGCTGCCCACGATAACCCTTCCAGTTCTTGTATGCTTCCTTTCTGGCAGGTGATCCGGCAAGGACGACGAATTCGCCTCCTACTTCCACTGCAAACGCCTGCTTGTCCCCTTCCTTCATGACAAATCGAGTTGTGCCATCGGGATCGGATATCGACGATTGGTCATAAGCCGGCTTGGGTTGTAGAAAAGTCATCGCCAATACGGGAAAGATCATCTGCGTCTGCTCCAGAAAGTACTCCATGTCGGCAACGTCGGGTTCTGGCAGCGGTGGTGGCACCGGCGTTTTGTCGTTCTCGACCGAAGCGCGACCAGCTTTAACGGCTAGGTCGATCAATCGGCTCTCCAGATACCGCCCATGTGACTTGGTGATGTTGTCGTCCTTGCTGATGACAACCGCTGTGCGTGTCCAAAAGTCCATTCGCTCATCTTTGTCATGGCGGGAGAGGCGCGTCAGAACGCTATCACCTTCGCCGATGTATACGCGATCCCGATTGGACTGTTCGGGATCCGGCCCAACAAGGCAGTACAATCCGGTCCTGCGGACTTCGTCACGCTTGGCCAGATCGGAAAGCTGCGATCGAGGAGCGACGATCACCTTGCCGGTCCAATTGATAATTTCCGCGGTCAGAATGCTGTTCGGTACTCCATCGACGAGATAGAGACGGATAGTACGACCTTTCACATCAGTTCCTTCGTCGCAACATCCCACATTGCTGATAAATATCGTCGGTCCTATTGATACTCTTCAAAATCGATATCAAGTCCTTAGCATCGAAAATGTGCCGCAGCGCGAGTTCGACACTTCATATCTTGCTACGGTCGCCAATCAAAATACATGGCCAATAATCGGTCCGCAAAATTGCGGGATTCCACTTACCATACCCGCCGGCGTAATGTGCCGCCACATTTGAAGTCTTGGCAGTCGGCGGTTCCACCAAAATGTCCGTGTTTCCACGCGAGCGTCGAGAATGCACTTATGGATGAACGCAGCTCTACGCTCAGGCGCTTTCATCCTTGATTCGCATAAGAAGCTAGTCCCTGAACGAATTAGTCGATCTCAGCCCAGGGAGTCTCGAGATTCCTTCAAATGGCTTTTGCGAGGAAAGAATCCATACCACTTGAGTGGGAGAAATATTTTCCCCCACCAGATGATTGATGGGCCAGCCAATGCACTGCGATTTCAACTGTGGTGTTGCTAGCTCGGTGGTGATCTTCAAACCGAGTGTCTTGGTTTGGTGGGCTCAACGATTGAGACGATTCACGATTCGTGAAGACGGCATTTCCTCCACCTGAAGGTTAGTCAGAATCCGTGGAACAACCTTCGCTTCCCAATAACTCTTGCGACCGATTCGTGATTTGTCGACATTTTCAATCGAAAGCCAGAGTCTTGACCGTCGCTGGCTGGCAGTGACATCGAAGCCAGTGTAGGTGTCTTCGACCATCAACCACTTGTGATGGTAAATGTACGGATCATCCAGCTGTTTGCGATCCTGAGTCGTGCCATCTTCGCGGACGAGGATATGCCGCCCCACGATTGGTTCGTCTGCCGTGTCGAAATCAGGGCACTCGACGAACGTTACTGCCTGACTGGCGATATTGAGCTTTACGATAGTGTAATCGAAGCTGTCTGGAATCGCTCGCTTCGCTGTTTGAACGCGTCGGCCAAGGACACCCTCATACTCACGATGGACGTACACATTGCCGCCAATCTCTTTGCCGACTCCGAAACGCTTTGAGCGCTTCGGAATGTTGTTCTTGCTGGGTGACCTTGCTGGCGAGCCTGCCACGGTTGCAACGAGGCGATGTCCTCTAAACTCACAACCAAGTGCCTTTAGAGCCTCGGACCATTGCCGCCGTGTTTGAATGTCCGTTCCTTGCTCCAGTAGGCCACGTCTAATCTCTTGTCTCGTTAACCGCTCAAACTTCGAGTGCAATGGATGGTCGGTGGCAACCATCTTCTCTTTCTGATCAAGGACCAACGGATTCCCCGAGTCAGCGTGTTCGAAGTAATCCAGCCTTAATGTCCGCAGCGACAGTTTTACCGTTGATGTGACCGCCGGATGTGGGTCTTGCTCGAACTCTGGGCACGACAGGTACGACACCTTTCCAGAGAAACGATGAAGTTTCACAATATTCATGTCATCCATTGAACCAACGTACGCCCTCGCACAGCCCTCATAAATTCGAAGAATCGGGCTCAACAACGGTATCGCATCCCGGTGTAACCACAGTGCATTCGACGTAAGCCGGCCGATTTCAGACTCGCAACATGCCTGATCGATCATACTGGCGTCACCAGCCTGAAATAGGAGTGCATCGGCCACTTCGCATGATGTTTTGTAAGAACCAAAGAAGGCCTTAATGTCGCGTTGTGTTCTTTTGGGCAGTTGTCCCATTCTTAGGCGCTTGCCGAACTTTGAGAGAGCAATGTAGACGGTTAGGTCTTCGACTCGAGCAGTGTGAATCGAATCCCACTCATCTTGACCCGTCACCTTTTTTACTATTGAGAATGCTCGCTTCAGCGAACCGAAGACTTCGACAATTTCAGGGGCCAAAACAAACTCATCGTGGGCCGGTAGCCTACCAAGAGAAAGCACTGACGCGATGAGAGGTTCCAAAATGTCTTTGTGTTCTTCGAAACGAACTTCTGCAATCCGCTTTCGAGGTGCTGGTATTGATCGCCGAATGCGATCCGATAGAAACTGACTTTTTAGCTCTTGGTCTCCGAATACATAGAAAACGCCGGGAGCGGCTGGGATCGCGTCTTCTCCGATGGCATCCTCAATGTATTCTCGCAATTCTGCTTGGGTGTAATACTTTTGGAATGTACCGATGGACGTTACCAAGCCATCACCATACTCAACCTCTCGCCCGCTTGTTTCGCCCATAACGACGCGAGCGGCGACGCATAGGACTCGATTGGCAAGCGACCACGCCTTGCAAAGCGTTTTGTGGCGCTCATCCAGGTTCTCGATAACGTTGATCACATACCCAAGATTAACAATGTCAGCCGACCGCAACGTAGCGTCCTGGCGGAACACCGGATCAAATCCTTCGCAGTTGATCCCATCATCGCTAAGTGCCGCAAGGTCGTCGCCATGACCACAACCATAGTCAAATAGCGTTCGGTCAGGAGTGATTATTCGATCACGTAATAGACACTTAATTGGTCGGGAATAGTCATATCTTTTGATCGCTGCCTTATGACGTTTTATTCGTGTCGTAGGCAATTGAGACATGTGGGCGGACTTCAATCCTTTAAAAAACAAGAACGACTGAAATTAGGTTTGTAATCTGGTCACACTGCGCTTGTCGTTGCGCTGCAGTTCTGTCATTCTTGGCAAGAATCAGCTGAAAAAAGGAATTCTATGGTGCAGCCAATCTATCTTGACCATTGCTCGACTACTCCAATCGATCCCAGTGTACTCGAATCGATGTTGCCGTTCCTTCGCGAATCGTTTGGCAATCCGGGGACCCCACACCAAGTCGTAGGTGGCGTGGTGCAAAGGGCAGTCCGAGAGGCCCGAGAAAAATCGGCCGAATTGATAAACTGTCGCCCGAATGAACTTATTTGGACAAGCGGCGCCACTGAATCTAACAATTTGGCAATCCTTGGATTTGCAGCCAAAGTCACACCTGAAAAACGGCATATTATTACTCAGGTTACCGAACATTCGGCAGTGCTGGAACCTTGTCGGCAATTGGAGGCGAATGGTTGGAGGGTTACTTACCTTTCTGTCGATAAAGTTGGGCGAATCAGCATCGATGAGCTCAGAAGTTCCATTACTGATGACACATCGATGGTTTCGATTATGTGGGGAAATAACGAGATTGGGACTCTTCAGCCGATCAAGGAGATTGCCGAACTATGTGCCAGTCGCGATATCATTTTTCACTGTGACGCGGCACAGGCGGCTGGAAAGGTGCCTATTGATGTCGACCACATTGCGGTTTCGATGCTGACCTTTTCGGCGCACAAGTTTTACGGTCCCAAAGGGGTTGGGGCCTTGTACGTACGCGATCTAAACAAGCGGCCGTTAATTGCGCCGCGCGTATTCGGTGGAGGTCAGGAGAATGGATTCCGGCCTGGTACGCTCAATGTGGCTGGCATTGCGGGCATGGGGGTAGCATGCGCGCATGCGTCGAAGAATATTAGCCACTGGGAAGAGCACACAAGCCGACTGCGAGATAGATTGGAATCGAAGCTGGAAGCCGAGTTGGAGAATATTGCAATCAACGGTGATCGCAACAATCGATTACCGCATATTGCAAACATTGCGTTTTATGGTTCGGACAACGAGGGACTCCTTACGATGTTGCCAGAAGTCGTTGCTAGCACCGGTTCTGCATGTCACGTCGCAGATTTTGAACCGAGTCACGTTCTCACGGCACTGGGCAAAGGGCGTGAGGTTGGCGAGTGCTCGATTCGCTTCGGCTTTGGGAAAGACAACACTGCGGAACAAGTATCCGCAGTGGTCGAACTAATTCGCGCGGCAGTTTCGTCAGTCCGATCTGTCACGTGATGGACATTCAATGACCTAGCAATGCGCGGTGTTCTTTAAGATAAGCTTCCATTTCAGCAGAAGCCGGACGCCGAAGCCTCATACTGCCATCAATTGCCAAACACAGTTGTTCATGCTCCGGTATTCGATCACTCAGCATGATGCAGCCATCTCGATCAAATGAAATCAAGTGAGAATCAAAAAGCACGTCAAGCGTCGCAATCAAAGGCAAACCATTATTTGTGTCAAGCCGCTCCGTGTCGCTACAGTCGCACCATGGTTTAATGTGAGATGCACGCAGCGTCAATGTAGAGCCAGTTACGGCGCAGCAATGGTTCCATTGCGTGAGAACGTTACATCGGAAAGAACCTTGTCCGATTCTCGCAAGAATCAGTTGTTCTTTTTCAGTTGTCGTACGCTCGCTTTGGATGATCTCGCTAACGTCTGCCGCGATCTTATGATCAGAATGGGACTCGTCCCCACCTTTGAACCAATCGACTAGCCCATAAGTTGCAGGAGCGGCCCTATAGAATACCTTTTCAGGATTTGAATGACTAATATCGACGTTGACGGATCGGCGACTCAGTTGAATTGCCAGAGCATTCTCGGGATCTATTGCTCCAAAGTCGTAGTACTCATTATCGACAATGTGACGATGGATTGCTGAAACATGAGTCGGAACACCTAGCTCCTGGAGTGCCCGGTTGGCTGCCTCGTGAATGAACATACACACCGCCTCATAGCTGGCAAATGAGACAGCCTTCTTCTCTACCAGGATCGTCGTCGAATTCAACGTCGGTCAGAATTTGAACCAGCTTTGTCGACTTTCGCTTCTTCTTTTTCTTTTGCTCCCACTGACGTTCAATCTCAGCCATCCTGTCGTCCTTTTCGAGGTTTTCCAAGGGCTCGTCTCCGCACCAGTAGAAGGCAGTTCCGCCTCCATCAATGTGCTCTGAATACTTCAACTGTTCATGCTCATAGGCCTTTGCCTCTTCGAATAGCCCCGGATACTTCCGCTTCAATCGCACCCATTCAATCTTCTGCTGGTAAAAGCAAAAGAAGCAGCCAGACCGTGTCCGACCCCATTCGGTGTACTTTGGCAATCCCAAACCAGATTCCTCCAAAATGCGAATCACATCGTCGTAAACTAGCCCGTCCTCTCGGAATGGAAACACGGTTGTAATATTCGGTTTAGCACTGATGTAGCCCGAACGATTTTCGTCAGCTCGGAGGCCGATGTAATTCACGACGGGGTCGTCACCGATCCATTTTTCGAACGGCTTCAGCTTTAGGTTCTTCGTGCACCATCGCCGCATATTCGACGGGATCATCCCGCGATAGACCTTCAGCCAATGATCGAATCCGCGATCGGGATTACTCCTTAAGATCGGCTTCCCAAGAATCGCTTCAAGCCGGTCGAGATACTCAATTGTCTCGTCCAATTCTTTGAACGTGTCGTGAAAGATGTATTCCATCTCAGGCACTCGATCACGCATATAGATTGCTAGCGCAGCGCTGTCCTTGCCGCCTGACAAACTTAGTATGTGCCGCGTGTCAGCTTTACTCATTTGTTTTCCTCTATTCCAATTACAGCAGCTAGATTGTGATTCCAGCCAGCACCGATGGCCTGTCCCTGCCAAGAGATGACTCCAACGTTGTCCAACTTGCAACCTGAAAAACCCTTTGCTGGTCTGATGGATTGAGGCTTATCAGACTTGGGCTCCGCCATGGGAGTCTTGGCCAGTTGTGCAGCGTTGTCACGCAGTAGCGACTCCGCCTTCACAATTCGACCAATCGTTGACTTTGAATCTGACTCGTCCTCGATTGCACTTAGAAGCAACGCACAAACGGTGCTGATTGCCTCTGGTTTGAATACGACGACAGACAGCTTCGGCGTGTGAAAGCGAACCGCTCCTTCTGTGATTTGGTCGTCCAAAATGACAAATTCTTCAGCTGTTCGAACGATTAGCCGTAGCGTCAATCCTTCGCAAAGTGGTGGCTGCACCTCCAACCCGATGCGCGACGCACCGTGAAAGACCTGCTGCTGCAATTCGATCGCTCTAGCGGTTCGCAAACGCAATTCGTGCCGATAGCCATTGCCTCGTAGATACCTCTCAACATGATCATGGGGGATTGCGACAACCTTCTTGCTGTCCCAAACGATGCACTTCCATGTTTTATCAAACTTTATCAATCCAGTTGTAAGGCCCTTTGGTGGACAGTCCTTCGTATCTCGAAATTGCCCTGGCAATAAATAGACTGTGTTGCTGGGCTTAGGAGGCCGACTCGTTGACACGGACTCTGGAGTGAACATTAAATCGCATCCAGCATTGATGACAGTGAACACCGGGTCCGATTTACCTTTAAAAAAGACATCTCCTAGTTGGAGACGAAGCAAGTTCCCTTTGCTCGGCTCCCATCCGAAGACCGCCGAGACGTTAGCACCAAAGTCGACACTATCCATAGTTTGACGTGCCTCCATCGTTTCGGTCGTCATCGTCGTCCCAGGGATGGTAACTCCACGGCGATGCAACGGTCTCATAAATCGACGCGCCATAGATGACTTTAAGAGATTCAGAAGCGTCGCCGCAGCACGGAAGAAATTCATTGAAACGCATCTCATCAAGTTTCTGAACCGCCTGGCGTACTTTCTTATCGTTGAGCAGATTTTGCATAAGTAAAGCACCTAACAAACGAATCGTGTAGTCTCCGAGTGGTTGGCCCTCGTCTCGCAGCGTAAGTTCGCACAGCATTGCGTAGTCGTGAAGAGCAAGAGAGCGGAGAGTGCAAATGAAGCTGTTGAGGACTCTACCGTCACTGCTGTTCGGATCTTCCAGCTCGGGAATTGGACCGCCCAAGGCTTGATCTATCGCATCAACGAACGATTGAACTGACTGGCACACCTTGGCATTCTGGGGTAACAAGTTTAGGCAATGCTCAAGGCCGGATTGTTCAGTCAACTTCGACTTTGGAACAAACGAAAAAAAGCCACGTAGTAAATAGCTTTTCCGTCGAAAAGATTCTTCAACTTCGCGATATTCTTCTGGCTTCGGTTTGTCTGACATTAAGACGATGAAAGACCGAAACTTCACGAAAAGCTCGGTTGCAATAAGCTGTGACTCTTCGTCCTTGGTAAGATAGTAGTCTAAGAATACTAGATTAAAAGCAGCATCATCGAACAGCCCATTAGCAGAACCAAAGCAGTGAGGATCCAGCCCCCGTTCGCGTAGCGCATCAATGATCTTTCCAACATCGGCCAACCTTTGTAATTGATCCGCGAACAGCAACTCCAGTGAGTCTTCAACGTCATTAATTTCTTCACGCTTTTGAAACAAACGCTGCAATGCTTCATCACTTACTTTATCGGGTTCACGGAAATCGCAATCGGTATACGTATGAAGAGCCTCTGAAAACTCATCATCCGAGTCCGCGACGGCGCAAAACTGAATCAGCGAGTTTCCAACACTAATCACTGTTGGCCCAAGAAATACGTCGTCCACGACCGCAACGCGCTTGAAGTCTTCAGAGACCGATACCTCAAGAGTTGATTCAGTCATGGGCGGAACGTTCCTGAGCATAGTCAAATACGAAAGTGTTAAGCCGTCCTGGCGCGGTCGCACGTTCGGGCGACAACGTCAATTCACCTCCGTGGTATTCGGCGATTTCCCGAGAGATGTAAAGGCCCAGCCCCTTCCCCTTTCCTGCCGGCTTTTTCGTGTAGAACGCTCGAAAAACTCTATCGGCGTTCTCGGTAGCAACACCTGGGCCGGAGTCCCAAACGATTATCCTGCCTTTATCGCCTTCAATGGTTATCTCAATCTCGAGCTTGGGCTTGCTTCGCCCTCGTTTTATATTCGAGACCGTCAGCCAATAAACAGAATTGTCGATAAGGTTTTCGAGGACCTGAACAACCATAGCCCTCACGAGTTTCACCTGGACCGGTGCATTCCCGACTTGATTTACCGTGCATTTAATTCCGTGCCGTTTGAATTGAGCCTCATGCCCAGCCACAATTGACTCAACCTCAGACACTAAATCAAAAACGGTTTTTCGCTGGCGGGTTGGCGATAGCATTGGGTCGAGGTTTTGAAGACGTTTCTGAAGCGACGTCAATTGAAGCTTAGCAGTTTTCATCTGGTCTGCATTGGCAGGGCTATTCATATTGCCCTTGATAGATTCCAAGGCATGACGAGTTGCGCGGTTGAGTTCGTGCGCAAGTTTCTCAATTGAAAGACCAAGTGAAGCTAGGAATAGAATCCGCTCTCGTTCATTTTCCACATCCTCGACGTTTTGTTGCATTGTCCCAACGACGTCGACGACGACCTTGAAGGCGGACCGTAAATCGTTCTCGATCTTTCCAAGTCCGTAATCAGGAAACTCTTCGTTCGCCTCATCAAGACGTTCCAGAGATGCGTTGATCTTGTCTTCGACCTCGGCAAGATGCTGGCTAAGTGTACCGAATGAAATGCGTTCTTTGCCCCGAAGCTCGTCGTCGACTTCAACAATATAGCCGCGAAACTCAGTCTCTAAGACGTATTTCATTAGTGCGACTAAGACCAGTTTTTCTGGGCAGTCTCGCAAACCTTCCCTGTTCGTCTGGTCAATAAGGTCGGGGTTATCGACTGACGTTATATCAACCTTTCCAACGATCTGGGCGCGATTTACTTTGTAGGCTTGTGATGCAAGAGCTTTTCGGTCAAGGTTAAGCCAATCGTCATCGGCCCCGCCATACGGGGCAACCCTGAAGCCATCACGGTAGACCATTAATCCACCCGACCACTGCGCAATCAAATCTCGTAAGTTTAACTTTTCGTCGTTGACTTCAATGTTCTTTAAGAGCCGCCGATTGAACCAGTAACACTGCATCGTGAGCGGTCCTAGACTCAGGACGTCGTCCAACGTCACATCATGATAGTCTGCCTTGCCCAGGATGGACAGGATCTCGGCGGTGTGGCACTTAAAAGAATGGCTATACCCTTCGATTGGAGCGTTTGTTGTTCCGGAGACAAGATAGTCAATCTTGCCTTTCAGAATTGGTTGCCAGTCGTCGTTTTCGTCCGTTTCATAATATAGTTCTGATTCCACGACCGCGTGTGCGTGCTCTTCAATGATGTCGCTCATTCGTGGTATGGGAACAACCGTCCCATTCCACTTCACTGAAATGGAAAACGCTGGTTTAGGAACAAAGGGATCAATGAATCGGCTCAGGTCTGTATTGGCTATTTGTTGTAGCCTTTTCTCGGACCAATTGCTGGTTAATCCACGAATTGCGATTGTCGTACCACTTCCAGTCACTTTCCTTTCGGCGCGTCGGGGTCGAACACCGACTTCACCGACGAGCTTTCCAGGAATTTCACCAAACTCACGCCAATCAATAGCTAGCTCGTTCCAGTGTGTGTCGTTATCGGTTGCCGTCTTGACGTTCAGCCGATCACCGAGACGCATAGCGGACAATCGCCCAATTCCCTTCTCACCTAGGATAATTTCTTTGCGTCTTGCCTTCTTCGCAGCAGTTCGCTGATTCAGACGATTAGGAGTGCCGACAGTCAAGTAGACTTCATCCAGCTCTTTCAGTGTCATGCCTTCCCCGGCATCTCGAAACTGAATGTAAGTTGCATCCCAAACAACTGCCCTCAGGTCGTCAAATGTGGTTGCTGCATCAAGTTTGTCCAACCAGTCGTCAGTGGTTTTTGAAGGAATCGCGGCCTCAGTCAGTGAAGCCTTAAAAGTACCCACTTTTTTCTCAAACTCCTCTGCGCTAAGTTCCGCCCAGTCGTCAAGCTGGTCGATGGCCTGTCCCCACGTCAAATTTGGCAGTCTCACTACAACGTCTACAAATGCTCGCTTTGCTTTTGCATCGAATGCGTTTTTGATCAACTCATAAAACGCGATCCCATCGGAGCTGATTAACTCAGCCCCGAGTTGCACAATTGTTCGTGCGGTGACCTTGAACGGCATGAGATTCCTTCAATCCATCGCGCCATTCGAGAGGTGTCTCAGCAAAACTTCAGACGTAACGGCAACGGCTAACTGAGTATCGCTCTCGAAGAGGAGTTCCAACTTCTTCCTGATGGACATTGCTTTTTTACTATCTGAAAAATCTACAACACAACTCTCTTCGACGCCCGTGGCCTGCAAGATGCTTAGCCGAATTGATTGACGACTAGCGTTATTGCTTTTGGAGAAGGCTAGGCTGGCAGTTCGTTGGAAGCGCGAGACCAGGTCTGTCAGAGATTCGACGAATCTAGCTTCATCGCGATCGTGCCAGCGTCGCGGTGGTTTAGCGATCACAAGGCTACCGACCGATTCAAGCCATGTATCTCGTGGCAATTTCGAATCAGCCAATCGAAGGCAGAATGCCTTCAGCGTGGGTTCGGTCGCATGGATACTGAGTTCACTGGCCTTCGAATCCAGAACGTTCCGCAACTCCTCATGGTTTGATGCTACTTCAAAACCCGCGGCAATTGAATCTTCGATACGAGTTAGCAGCGAAGGGTACGCACTCCGCAATTCGCCTAAAGCCCGTTTCAACGCCCGAACATATTTTTTGACGTCTGGCGACGCAGACCGCTTGCGGACAGGCACTCGAGGCAAGCTGCACGCAGCCGGCAGGGTCTCGAAGAGCAATGTTGCTGGCTCAGTTGCATTCAATAACGCCCCGCGAACGGCGATGGTCTGCTTGCCGAGCGACGTTGTGTTTCGAGAGTAGTCGGGGAGACTGGCTGCGAATTGGCATAGCGGTTTAACGACATCAATCAGATCTGGCTCGCGGGATTCGTCCACATCAGCATCGACCACGTTCAGCAATTGATTGAAGACCTCCGAACGCACACCGCTCAATTTGCAGTATTGTAATTCAAATGATTCTGGGACTTTTACAAGTCTGGCGAATTCCGCTCCACCGATTTCGTGGAGAAAGGCCCCGTCTTCGTACATGGCCATATGCTGGGCTTCCGCAACACAGAAGACAGCCAACATCAATGGAAGTACGCCATCGCGAGCCCCGATCGGTGGCTTTCGCAATTCCGCGAACAGGTCAGACACTCGGACACGGTTACCTTCCTTTGTAGTAAGCACTGATCGAAAGTGATCGAATAGCGGAATCAAATTGCAGGTGTCGTTTGAGCGAGTCGGAATCGCAATTCTCGCGCCTTTGCTCGCCGTGACGTGCAACTTTGTTTGCTTCAGCGCCGACAGATACATCGACATCTCAGGAGGCTTCTTAGATGAATCCATGCCCAAGAATTCTTCGGTTGCGTTGTCGAGAACGCGCTCAATTAGTCGCATCCGCGCCGCAGCTGCGGCCGAACTTAGCTTTCTGCGATTGAGGAGTTCGTTGCGAAGGCGAGGAGACTGATCAAATACCCGGTCGCAGATCGCTGAAGTGTACTGAAAAAGTTCCCTCGATGAACCTAGCTGGATCGATTTCCCTTTGTGAAACCACTGCATGCCTTTCCCACTGCGGAATGTGCGGACATCAAGGATCCGATTCGTGCGAGCAAGCAGCACCGATGTTGCAGCAGCAAGTTGCCGCGATACCTCCTCACGGCCATGCTTGTCACCGTTCAACTCCTCAACATTGTTTTGAATCCATTCCCATCGACGAATCTCTCGAACCAGCCCTGACAATCCGCTCAGCGGTTCGGGAATCGCGATGAGAACTTCCTCACGACGTTTCAAATGGAGCTTCTTAACCGTTTCGATCGCAGCGGATTGCTCTGCTCTCGTTTGACAGAGTGGAACAACCACTACGCCATCGGCAAGGTTCGGTTCCCATTTGCGCACCGTCGCGGCGAACTCACTCGATTTAACGTAGAGCAAGTCGAAATGGCGGAGGTTTCCAGTTTCGACGTAGTGTCGACGTGCAACTATTGGGCGTTGTGTGAGAGTTTCCGCGACCGCTTCAACAACATTGTCGATCCGCCGCACGGCCCGTTCTGCTTCAGCGTATTTCAGCTCAAGGTTTACACTCGTGTATGGCCAAAGACAGTAACCACTTGCAGCCCCACGGAAGTAAAGGACATGCTTATTCGACCGAAGGCTATGCAACGTCTTTGTGAATGAAGGCTCTCCAGGCACACAGGTGTTTGTGAGGGCTTGCTTCAGAGCGCCTTCGGTCGCCGTGAGTTTTTGGTCGTCCAGCATATTGAGTACGCCAACCGTCTTGAGCATGGCCACTTCAAATGGACTACCTGCGAGTGATGCATCAATGACTGATTCGATCTGACTCCAACGACTACTGATCGATCGCGTATGAAGTTGGTGACCGATACTTGACCTAACAAAGTCATATAGATGGTGAATGCCAAAGAACCCATCGCCAGCGCTGCGTTCGGCTGCAAACGAAGAGATTGCATTTGCATCGCTTGAATACAAGAAACTGAACAAAGATCGTTCATTTTGGCCAAAGCGACTGAAGAACTTGACAAGGACTGGCAAGAGCATCGGTTGAAGAGGGTAGATCGCTGGGGCCTGCTCGATCAACGACTTTCGATTGTTGACTGCGCCGAACCACCCGAAGTCGATTGCCTTGGTCATGTTTGCCTTCGCAGCTCGTTTGACAGCGTCGGGAAGTCGAGCCACGTTGACATTGAGCGCGCTTGAAACAAGTGATACAAGTTGCTCCAACGGTTGGTCGAATACCAACTCTGCAAAACGCCCTCCGATCTTGTCCCACTCGCGCTGGTCGTTCGCTTCCATACGGTCTGCATAAGCGGAGAATCCTTGATGTAGGATTGCTAAGACGACCAGTGGTGTGTGACCGCTTCGGGATGCGGTTTCCGCAAGTGACTGGAGAAACGTTATGTCTTGCTCGTCCGGGTTCTGAGTGGCAAATTCAAGTGACTTGCCTAGCTCATCGAGAATAAGCAAGATCCCTTGACCCTGTTTAGTTTCGCGAACGTATTGCGCAGTTGATTCCAGCAGCTCAATCGCGAATCGATCACGGACAGCCGGATCAGTTCCTTTCAATACCTGGTTGACTCGGCGTAACGACGCCGGTTTGTTTCGGCGCCTGGAATTGGACAACATTTTGTGCAGGGCCCGAATAATGGCAGCCGAGATGGGCTCCCTAGCACCAGTAATTAAGATCGGCAATACATTTGCATTTGGTAACGCTTTCGACACCGGCACGAGCGGCTTTGGAAGTCGCTGGTTTTTCAGATTGCAGATACGCGCCAGCGCCAGCGCAAAATTGGACTTTCCAGTACCGTAATCGCCAGTGATTCTCCAGGCTCGTTCCGTAGAGCCATCGCCAAAGGCCGATGCAAACTGTCGAAACAGTTGGCTGATCCTGTCCGTAACGATATATCGATCGAGTGCAGTGCTGTCGGAAAAATCGCGTTCGAGATGCACTGATCGTGAATAGTGCTGGCTAGGGTTCAGATACTTCGCGATTCGATTCGCGCTAGGCATACGCCAAATCTCCTTCGTAGGCGGCCCCAATTAGGTCTTCGAATTCCCCCGAGTTTCTTTGCACCAGCTCAAACAAAGCCGATTCTTTGTAAGTGAAGATGCCGTCGCTACGCTCTTCAATTTCTGAGAGCCTCTTACGGATATCGTCTTCCGGCAGTTTAAATACTTGGCCCGGACTTCCTGGTCCTGCCGTGATCTGTCTAAGTGTAATCGTCTGTTCATCGTGACGATTCCGCCGCCAATAGTCGTCGATGGCGAATAGGAAGACTCCCCAATTCAAATCGGGTTTGGGTTCACGACGAAAAGCATATGCTGGCTCGAGTTTGTCCTGCGAGTTCACTCGTTGGCCGATTCGTTCGATCAGCTCCAACTCGACCAGCGGGCAGTCGAGGCTATCCTCAACTACTTCGGCCTTGTGGCTATGTGTTGGCACGTATGTGTGCATGAATACATCAAAATGTTGCGAGAGAGTTGTCTTTGATAACGGGCGAGCTAATTGACGCGATTCCCGTTCGATCACCGAAAGTACATTGGACTTGATAATTTCCGGCTCGTTGTAGCGATTGAAAAGGAAATCCCATGCAAAGAGTGGATTCTCGCGGTGCGAACAGAGTTGCCAATGGAGCAGCCACAATGTCGTAATGTCTTCAAGGTAAGGATCGAGTCCTGACCTGTTGAAAATTCGATGGCCGAAATCCGTTAGGTGCAATTCGCCATCACGTGATGACTGTGCAACACGCATCGCCTGCACCCAAAATCGCAAGGACTTGACCATGTTCTTTCCAAGACCGAGGCGAACCATTGCAGCGTCAACGTCTTGGAAGAGAAATGAATCTTCTTCAATTGATTCGACTGCCTTCGGGATCCATGCATACCGACACGAGAACGACTCGTGGCCGGAGAAACGATAGACCGGCTCACTCACTTGGAGTCCTTTCCTGAATGAATATGTTGAGATTCATCGATGACCTGTCATTATGGTAACAAGATTCAAATCTATTTTCCGGATCGCTGAAATAGTTTTGAATTTGATTACGCATAGAAAGACTTCTGATTACACAACGTACTGTAACTAACGCAAGGATACCATAAATGGCAAAGAAGGGCCCGCAGTGGATTCGGTTCCTGCGGCAATATGGGCCGATCACTCGCAATGACAACATGTATGACGAGCATATTCGTCGCTCGGCTGCGAGGGTCAAACTTGACCCCCTCCTTTTCAGGCATCCCATTGAAGACGACCTGCTGTCGCTGTTCTCTGAATCGGCCGCATCTCCAACTTCGGTGATTCTGACTGGGACGGCAGGCGACGGAAAGACGCACCTTTGTCGGCAGGTTTGGCAGCAACTTGGCGGTGCGCGTGAAGAATGGGAGTCCGACAATGTTTACTTTTATATCAACGCCAAGGTTGCAGGCGAAGAGACTACTGTCCACATTGTCCGAGACTTGACTGGTCTACCTGAGACCGCGCAGAGCGGCGAATTCGCAACTAAGACAGAGTTGCTTGAGTTTTTCTCATACACCATCTTTGCAGATGATACCAACAGCGTATTCCTGATAGCAGCCAATGATGGGCAGCTAGTTGACACGTGGTCGCGTTTGAATCACGGCAGGGAAGCGGTCGATGACACTGGGCGTTTGCTTGAAGATTTGTTGTTCAATGATCGGCGAGAGAAGGAAGGCAGCAAGTTAAAGTTGTTCAACTTAAGCCGCGTGTCTTCAGCAGAACTCTTCGATCTGGCATTGGAAGCGTTTATCAATCACGACGGTTGGCAACATTGCTACAACGAAGCTGATTCCGAAAACGAACTATTCGGAGCAAATTGCCCAATTCGACGCAACTACGAATTGCTAAAGGAAGATCAAATCAGAAGCCGGCTTCGCGATTTGCTTGAACTTTGTGATCATAACGAGGTTCATCTCTCGATTCGCCGTATTCTACTCTTACTCTCCAATGCCGTGCTTGGCTTCGCCGGCAAGGAAGCGGAAGGTAAGAACGTCAATGATCGACTACTACGAGCAGCCGACGTCCCCCGCGTTATCTCATCGAAACAAATCGCGAAGGCGAGCATCTATAACAATATCTTTGGTGGCAACCTCACCCAGTACCGTCGGAACTCGCTCGATGTATTTGACTACCTTGGCCGATTTCGAATTGGTCACGAAACATCCAATCGATTCGACAATCTCTTGATCTATGGGCAATCAGAAGTCGAATTGAATCAACTCTTTGAGCAATTCCTATCGAGCGACCCATTCTATGGCGCCGACCAGACGTACTTGGCGGCCCAGCAGCAATACATCGAAGGAGCTGACGAGGGAGGCGAAGAAACCGAGCGTTTTCTGGAACAGCTTGTATTCCAGAGACGCGGACTATTTTTCAAGATACCTGAGTCGATGAGCGATGAGTTGTCACCTTGGGATTTGACTGCGTTCAGCTTTGCCGGGGAATACCTTGATCGAGTGCTCAATCGTCTCCGTTCCGGAAAGCGAATCGAGAAAGGGGTCTTGGCACGACTTACCAAGGGGCTAAACCGCGTCTTCATTGGAATGCTGGTTTCATCTGATCGAGAGCTGCTCCTCGCTGCAGGGCTGTCAGGATCGGCGTCAAAGGTGAGCTGCATTCTTGAAGACCGCGTTTCCGTCACGCGTCGAATGACCGAGTCCGTTGAGATTCTGAGCGACGACACAGGTTTTCCGATCCTACGAGTGTCGTTAACCCAGCAGATACTTATCGACTTGAGATTGACGCTCACTCGATTTGAGTTTCTCAGTCGAGTCGCCGATGGCGTATTGCCAGGAAGTTTTTCGAGGGAGTGCCACGAAGACATTTTGGCATTCAAATCGCGAATTCTTACAGCCTCAAAACAACGTCGCGAAGAACTAGGAATCGAAGAGGAAGGCGTAGCATTTCGGTTGCTTGAGCTCGATGAACTTGGGCATCCTCGTGAGGCAGTAGTGGAGTTAGATTGATGACAGCACTTAAGCATGAAATTGACCTACCATGGCAGGATCACAAGTCAATTGCATATTGGATTGACGAGCGGATTTGGGGGCACCGCATTTGGGACAACCAAACACCTTGGCTCATCTTCCTCGAATTGCTCGGTGTTGCTGAATCGGCCAATCGCGAAGGGAACATCCTTGATGAAAACGGCAAGTTCTATCCGCTGAGGTTTAGTCCTTTTCAGCGAATGAAACTGAGAAACATCCTATATAACAATCAGATCATGCCGTTCATTCTGGATAAGTACAAAGACGACAGTCGAGCTTGGCGGGAATGGACGAGTTGGATGAAAGATAGTGCCAGGGGAGTTGTCGAACGTGATTTCGGATACGTCGCAAAGCGATTCTCCAGTTTCGGAGAGTTCTCCAAGCTCATCTCAATGCTTCGGACCGCTACAGTCGAAAGCGAATCGAATCGTCGATGGTCCTCACGTTTCCTATTTCCGTTTGGAAAAAGCTGCCTATATGAAGATGTTGGTATATCCGCTCAAGACAAGCCAACGAGCGAATACATCAACTTCGGACGGACTGGTGAGTTGCTGTACTTAATGATGTGCCGATCAGGCTCCGCAACTGAACTGAAACCGCATTTGCAATCGGTAGTCACGAGTCAAAACCCATGGAATGCACTTGTGGCTCAACTCCAAGAGACTGAGTCGCCCGATACGACGCAACGCCGAAGTTGCTTTCTTCCGTACAAGAGCCATCCGGCTTTTGACCTTCTTGGTGAAGACATCTTACACCTTTTTGAATTGAAGCTGCCACGGTTTGATAGTTATTCCCACGTGACATTGCTTTCTGCATTTCACGTGATGCTTTACCAACTCGTGGTGTCAGCTCAGGTCACAAGTGGCGATCGACCCACGATTATCTGTGAGATTGTGGCTCCGAGAAAGACGCTTGTCCGCGAGCTTTCGATCAACAGCTATCAGCGCAACAGCCAACGTTCTGCGAGTGCTGTTTCGGATTTCATCGACTCAATCACCAATTCCGACGAGTGGATGGAAGCTATCGAAGCTACTGACGCTTACTCGCGATGCAAAAGCATTCTAAATCGTGAAATCGCTTGGCCACGCGACGCAGACGACTATGACGGTGCGCACGATCCTAGTGCGATGATTCGTCACTTACGTCAATCTGCCCTAACACGTCATCGGCAGCACGCTGGTAACGTGCATCGGTCGTTCGGTCGCGCAATCGGTCTGGTCTCTAAACGTGGAACAAACAAGCTGCGTTATGCTCCAAACGATTCGCTGCTCAAAGCGTTGATACTTGCCAACGTCCGTGATCGTATGGAATTTAAAGAGTTTCTCAGGCGGCTTTTCGATCGTTATGGAGTCGTGCTGGGTGAACCTGAGGCCAAGATCGTGATGGAGGACAGTGAGTTCGATAGTAAAGCGTTTCAATCAAACGCGAACCGACTTGAGCAACGGCTTAGCAGTATGGGAATGCTCCGGCGATTATCGGATGCGTGTGCTTACGTCCTCAATCCGTATTCGGAGGCGAGCCGATGAATCCTGTTGAGCTGATAGGGGACGTATTTGTTCGCTACCTGGACACGACGATAGAGAAGGAGAAAGATGAGGGAACCGCTCGCTTGATAATTGACCATCTTTCCGCTCACCAGACTGTCGCAATTGCTAATGCTGTGCTGCAGCACGACACCCTTAAGAAGATTGTTTCCCTGAAACTCAATACGGAGTTCGTTGGAAACAATGATTTGCCCGATTATGTTCTGACGACTAGTCCAACGACCTACTTTCGCAACTGTCACTGTGACCTACCGATTCTGCTCGTCGCAGGCACCGGTGATGATGAAGATCAATCGCTGAAAGAATTTGTTCGAATTGGCGCCGACGAAATGAAGGCAAGGCCTGACCTCTGGGTCGCTGCTGCAAGTGTGGGTTTATCCGTCACTGCGGAGCAGAAAAGGTGGTGGGAAAAAGCTATCGCTGGACTATGTGACCTCCGAGTCGTTGCTTTGGAGAGATTAGCGTCCTATATCGTGAAAACACGAGAGCTCAACCAAAGTGAAGGTTTGCCGATTGATATCGCGTTAGGACAAGCAATGCCGGCACTGCATTTCCCCAAGGATTCAACGTTTTTCAATCGCATCAAGGAAGGCCGACGCAATCACAAATCCGTTTGGCAACGAGAGTTCAATCGAGTATATCGCAAGAACGCTTGCTTCCTTGAGAAGCAAACAACCTCGCAGCTTTTGTTGAGCGAGGATGATCTTGCCAAAGCATTTGAGAAAGTGCAGACGGCGATCAAGGACACACATCATCCTGTCATTCGAGAGTTTATCGCGGCACCGAGTGGCTGGAACCGGGAAGCTGCAGCTTTGGCGGAATGTGAATGGGAAGAGGTAAAATACCTGTTCGAAGGCCTACGAAGAGTAAAACTGAATCTTGGTGAAGAAACCGAACAGTTCTACGACGAGCGTAGCCCTGATCTGTTAAGCGAGAACGACAGTGACTATCTGGAGTTGCTCAAGAAGCGCCCAAAGCTAAACGATCCAAATGAAGAGGATCGAGAGTTTTACGAACTGCATCGGAATGAGCTCAAGGAGGATCGCAAGCTACGTTCTGCCTGGGATAAATTCATCTACGGCCGCCCGCGTGAATGTACTGACTTTGTCGTGGGTCTGGCTGCGAGCATTGAGTCGCTTTTCAATCAAGTGACGGAGGCAAAGAAGCGAACTCTACTGATCAAATGTGATAGCGCAACTAAACGTGAGCTCCGTGATATAAACATATACGCCGGCGAATTCTTTGCGGCACGATATGCAGGCCTGAAATCACTCCTCGGTAGCAAAGTGAAGTGGGATGTTGGCAAGCTTTTCGATTTTTCCGATCTCATCGTGGAATGGAGCGAAAATAAGAAAATCCGTTTGAATCGATCACAAGCAAAAAAGGCATTGCAGCTGAAGTTCATTCTTGAAGTCGAAACCGAAACATTAGAAGGTGCAGTTGAAAACTCTTCAACACAACTGATTTGGCAATACGATCCAAGCTCTGTAGCCAGTGAGTTTGTCGCAGACTGGAAACGACTCAAAAAGAATCCGCTTGTTCGCTGCCAGACCGATCTTGATCCGATCAGTGCAAAAGGCATTTATCAGGCGGTCGACCTGTCGAACGTTAGGACATTTGTACCGTCTTATGACCGGAACCGAGGATCGTTTGTCGCTGCCTACAAAAAGAAAAACGATCTTGAAAAGAGTTGGCGAGGAAATCTGACTCAGGCGGCGAGCGAGGGGCTGGTTTCCGAAGAGGTCCGATCGAAGCTGAACGAGCAGTTTGATCAGTTTCTCGCCGAGTACAAAAGCGCAATTGACGGATTTACCGAGACCGGTGTATCGGGAGAATCTCTCACGAACCAACTGTCGTTCTTTGCGCAACTGTTAGTGACAATTTGTACTGATGCCAAGGGTGACAGCAACCGGCAACTGCTGCTGCGACCGCTTTTGGAAATCGGCGCTGTCAGGATCAACGCAGATATCCCAACGGTTGTCATTGCTCCATGGCACCCCTTACGCATGGCTGCAATTGCTAGAAAAGCAAAGCTTGTTAGCGACATCATTCGGCGGTTGCTTGTCGAGCAACAGGTTGAGTTCGGTGACCAACGGCTCTATTTCAAAGAGATGATACGTGAGTTGGAACATCCGTTTTATCCAGAAGTCGTAATAGGGTGGGCAGATGATGAACCGCACTTACTCACAGTGACTGATACCGTTGGCGACTACAGCCTTCACGAACCACCCGTCCTCGAAAAGAAACGGGCTGCGGCAACTAATGAAAACCCCGCCCCTGCAGCCGCTCGCGTTATGGAACTGCTGAACCAATACGTCAACTTACATCCTCACGAACGAGCAAACTTGTCGCTCGTTCTGTTTAACAGTGATTCGTCGCGATTGCCGCAAGCAGTTGTTGATAAAATCGGTGCTCTGCACGAAGACGACGAAGAGGTTCAATGCCAGATTATTCTGCGGCACACGGATCCAAAGCGCCTGCGTCATCTGTATCAAGAGATAATCGAATCTGCCGATGAGGATTTTGATTCATATAGTCCAAGTGAAGCTACCCAAGACTTTCTGGCGCGGTTGCGCATCGGAATCCTAGTCGATCAGGCAGCTCCGCCCGACCCAAAAGATGGCTGTCCGCACGATGTCTCGTTCTCCCAAGATGTGATCGCTCGGCATGCGGAATTGGAATGGTATCCCGAAGCATACAAACCAGTTCCTCTCGTCGAGCTAGTGCCGCCGCGATGGTCGCGCCGCAGGCCGGCAGCCAAGGACGACTTGAAGTCAGTTGTCTATCTCTGTTGCCCTGTCCAAAGTGCAGAAACTTGGGCGTTCCTCACAGCAGTCACGACTTTCAAGAAAGGCGACTGGGACGGTAGTGAACTAGTACGACTTCTTCCGGTGCGACAACTCGATTTTAACAACAAAGAAACCGCCCAGATTTTTGAAGAGACTCATAATCTCGCCAATTGGGTGGTCAACTACGACGAGTTGCTTGATCGTCGCCAACTCCAGAATCAAAGAGTTAGCATAATTAGTTACAAGCAGTCCGCAACGCAGGGACGCAATTTGGTGATCTCATCCAAAGCGAGTTCAGGACTGCTAAAGACAATGCTTCAGAGTAGGCTAAAGCAATTGAACCTCGGTCTAAGCGATGGGGAATTCGAAGGCCTTGCCGACAAGATGATTGATGATGCAAACTCCATTTCGGGAGACTTAGCACTTAGAGCCGCGAAACGTGGACGCAGTGCGTACGAGCTAATCGGTGTTGTACTGAGTCGATTTTTGATCCGTCACGAGTTTCCGATTGATCGCTACTTCGGATGGTATTTTTTGGACGATTACGCGGAATGGCTTGGGCAGCGCGAAGAACATATAGCCGACCTAATGATTGTCAGCCCCGAAGAAACGGAACAAGGCGAACTTCTCCTGTCCATTATCGTTTCCGAAGTCAAGTACATTGCCGAAGCCAACCTCGCGCAAAAGAAGAAGGAAAGTCAGAGGCAGCTGCGAGACACAGTTCGACGGATCTACGACGCACTATTCGGCAACCCTGACCGACTCGACCGAGAACTTTGGCTTGCGCGACTCGCCGACCTTGTTCTGGATGGAGTCCAATTCGCTGCCGGACAGTCACCCCCCGTCAGTAACTGGCGTCATGCGATTCGTTCGGGCAACTGCGAGATTATGCTTCGCGGCTATTCGCACGTATTCGTCCACACTCCCGACTTTGATGATTCTAGTGCCTTTGAGATTGCCGAAGTCGAAAACTGCTACCAAGAAGTGTTCGCCAGAAAGGAAGTACGCGATCTAGCCCTTGCCTATTGGAAAGAAGACGGACCTTTTGAAGTACGAAATCGGTGTTTTGACTTTCCTCCCTCACTAAACCCGCAAGAGTTTCAACAACCGACGTCAATTAAACGAGAATCGAGAACAATTCGCCACCTGGCACCAAAATCTTCAGCATCACGTGGAGCAGCGGCCAATATGGTGGCTCAAACTGAGGACACCAAGGAGGCAGACACTTCTAAACCTAAGGCCGAAATGAGCCGAGAAATTGATCAGGCAGCAATTCAAACAAGCGAAACAGCCACCGAGACATCCAATGATGGCACTTGGGCATACGATGGAGTTGCTTCAATCGTTGATAAGTACGCAGTCGAACGCCAAGAGTCCGACGCTGATAACCAATGGCTCAAACAGACTGTTAAGGCAGCGAAAACAGGTTTGCAGCAGTTCCATCTTCAAGCCAAATTGATAAACGCAAAGATGACACCGAATGCTGCGCTACTGAAGTTCGCGGGGAGTTCACACCTTACTGTCGAGCAAGTTACCAAACGCCGATCCGAGTTTCTTACGACGCACGGACTTAACATCATCTCGATCCAACCAGAGCCCGGAGTCGTTTCGATCGCAATAGAACGTCCCGAGCGAGAAGTAGTCAATCTAGCTTCCATTTGGCATCGGTGGAATCCAAAACGTAATGGCGGAAACCAGAAGATTGCGATCGCCGTTCGTGAAGATGATGGATCAATCCTCTATCTTGATCCCAGCAACAAGCACGCCCCGCACACTCTGATCGCAGGGTCAACAGGCAGCGGCAAGTCCGTCCTGTTGCAAAACATACTGCTTGGTATCGCCGCAACGAACACTACAGAAGAGGCGAACATACTGCTAATTGACCCAAAACAAGGTGTCGACTACTTCCAATTCGAAGAGTTACCGCATCTAAGCGGAGGCGTCATCGTTGACAGTCAAAAGGCGGTCCACCGATTAAGCATGCTCGTACAAGAAATGGATGAACGCTACAAACGTTTCAGTACTGCTAAAGCCAATAATATCACCAACTACAATTCAAAAGTTGCTGCGGCCGATCAACTGCCAACGATTTGGCTCATTCACGATGAGTTTGCCGAATGGATGATGGTAGACGATTACAAAGAAGCCGTGTCAACCACCGTGCAGCGACTCGGAGTAAAGGCCCGAGCCGCTGGCATCCACCTCATATTCGCTGCCCAACGTCCCGACGCTAACGTCATGCCGATGCAATTACGATCAAACCTTGGGAATCGACTTATCCTGCGCGTCGACAGTGAAGGAACTTCCGAGATCGCGCTTGGTGACAGGGGAGCCGACAGACTGCTTGGAAAGGGACACCTGCTCGCAAGGCTCGAAGGCGAGACAGGATTGATCTACGCACAGGTTCCGCTTGCATCTGAAACATTCGCTACCTCGATAATAGAAACCATCTTAAAGAACCTGTAGCGTATTGACCTTGCCCCGCAACCGAGTCCATCCGCAATTTGATAGAGTTGCGGTTTTGGACCTTGAGAGGGAGAGCGCCTGGCTGAAACGCCCGCTGGCCGATGACGAGCTGGACAAGGTGATTCTGTGGGAGGCCTCGTCGGAAAACTTCTGAGCCCTGCGAAGCGGCGCCAGGCGGTGGCCCAGATTCGGGATGCATTGGGTCCGGAGCGAGTTTCGGAGCGTCGGGCCTGCCGAGTACTTGGTCAGCGCCGATCCACTCAGCGGCGTCAGTCGCACGTTCCCGATGATGAAGCTCGGCTGGTGAAGAATATGACGGAATTGGCAACGAAATATGGACGTTATGGTTATCGGACAATTATGGGGTTACTTCGCATTGAAGGGTGGCGTGTGAACGACAAACGAATCGAACGGCTCTGGAGACGGGAGGGTTTGAAAGTGCCGCGGAAACAGCCTAAGCGACGCAGGTTGTGGCTCAACGACGGTTCCTGCGTGCGGTTGCGACCGGCGTACAAGGATAATGTTTTGAGCTACGACTTCGTGCAGGACCGAACGTCTGACAGGCGAGCGTTTCGAATGCTGGTGATCATGGATGAATACAGCCGGGAGTGTCTGTCAATCGACGTGGCTCGCAGACTCAATAGTGAAGATGTGCTGGAACGTTTGAACGACCTGTTTATTCGGCGTGGCACACCTGCTTATCTTCGGAGCGACAATGGTCCGGAGTTCACAGCCCGGAGGGTGCGTGACTGGCTGGAACGTGTCGAGGTGCAGACGCTTTTCATCGAGCCAGGGAGTCCGTGGGAGAACGGTTTTGTGGAATCGTTCAATGGCCGGCTCCGACAGGAATGCCTGAACCAGCATTGGTTCTTGTCATTGGAGGATGCTCAGGAACGAGTCGACCGATGGCGAGTTGATTACAATGAGCAGCGGCCACACAGTGCTCTAGGCAATCGAACGCTGCGCGAATTTGCGAATTTTTCATCCCTGGCTCGCCAAGGATGAAAACCTTGTTCTCTAGCATTCTGAGTGGATCAAGTTAGGGTACAAGGTCAAACTGACGCGACACTAATTTAGAATGTGGTACCATCCGTCGGGGCGGGTCAGTCGATAACGACAGCGACTTAAAACGAGGGAAGCGGTGACGTTGTGAATAGTCAGGTAGATCGTCGTGACAGTGCCAGGATCGTTCGAAGCGCTTTAGACGAAGTAAAGTCTATTCAGACACTGCTCGCTGATGTTTATAAAGACGCAGGTGATGGTCGAACTCTACTTAGGGAGCTTGTGCAGAATGCCGACGACGCCGCAGCGACACGCCTGGTCTTTGTCGTCCTGGATAAAGGGTGGCTCGACGCTCGAAACAGTTTGTTGAGAGGGCCAGCTCTACTCGCTCTAAACGATGGCCCATTCCCCGCCAAAGATCGAGACGCTCTGCATCAAGCAATTGGCGGGGCCAAGGCCGACAAAGCAGGAAAGGTAGGAAGATTCGGAATCGGCCTCAAAAGTGTTTTCCACATCTGCGAGGCGATCGTCTATGTTGGGGCTGAGGCAGGTGTCCTGCGCCCCGGTGCATTAAACCCTTGGGCCGGCACAGGAGAGGCTGGAGACTCGGATCCACTGCACCCGGATTGGGACACGGTCGATGACGACGATCTCGAACGTCTTGTCGGTGTTGCGAATAACTTGCTAGGAGAGTTCGACAAGGGGCTCATCCAGTGGATTCCCCTGCGCAAGGTTTCTCATCTTGATCGGGCACAAGACCGACAGTACGGAGTCGGGCAAGTCTGTCCAGTTTCTGAAGATGTTGGCAAGTGGTTTGGTCGTTCCGAATCCCTCACTCTTTTACTGGCGCAATGTGGAAACCTTAGTTCGATAGAGGCAGACCGCGTCAATACCCCTAAACAGTTGGATGCGAGAAGGAAGCTCGCGCAGGTTGTGCGTCCCGCGTTCAAGCCAAAGTCATGGGTCGGACGCTACGACGACGATCTCCCGGTTCCAGACCGGAGCTTTGAGGGAATCATCGAAAGTCGCGAACAAAAGTGTTTGGTTCATGGCACTGAAAGTCTCGGGAGCGACGGCCTGCACCAGCTCCGCGTAAACGATTGGCCCAGTGATCCCATTTGGCGAGACGGACGCTGCGAGTGGGTTCCGCGCAAGGCTCTCGCACACGCAGCGATCACAGTCGTGCGGCCCGAGTGCTCTCTTTCCGCACAGTGTGGCGTTCGTCTACGTTGGGCAGTATTTTTGCCTCTCGACGACGATCCCGTCCCACGCACGAGCACCTTGGTCGAAACTGCGGGAGGAGTATCCGATAAGGAGATGTTGGAAATCATTCTCCACGGCTACTTCTGGCCCTCTCATGATCGAAGATCGATCCCAGGAGTCACAGATGAAGATGCTGGTGTAGGCGACAGTGAGGTAAGAGTACGTTGGAACCGGGCGGTCCGCGATGAACTCCTCCTTCCCCTTCTACCCAGCGTCATGGCGGACGCACTGTCAAGCATTCCGGAACCCGTAGGGCGCGTGTGCCTGAAAGCGATCGAAGATTCGTCCATAGTAAGAAAGAATCTTCCCGCTGTGACTCGACGACATATCCTTTTACCTCTGCTCACGGATAATGGAGTTCGATGGCAAACTAAGGATCTCAATGCGTGTGAAGTCGTCTCTATTCCCCAGTGGGCTCAGGCGCCAGTTACTGTTCGGATGCAGCTGTCGGAGCGTTTGCGCAATCTTTCTGAGGCCATAGCCATCATCGACGCGGATGCGCCTCGACTGGGAGGTAGGCCAGGTGAATGGCAACCCACCTGGATCGAACGACTTCTGGAGTGTATCTCGACGGAGGACCTAAGATCACAAAGGACGTTGATTTGGGTCGCGGGACTTGTTCGCCATTTATTAGGTTCACCCGACAGCAAGGATGACCAGCGTACCGTAACTGTCGCCAACTGGCTTGCCGGGAAAGTTGGCGAAGGGGCACTTTCTATCACCGCCGAGGGCACCTCGACCGATGAGCAAAAAGAAGGGCGAACGAGCTGGCTACGTTTGCTGGAAACACTGCCGGAAGCGTGGCTAATCCATACCCCGGTGGAAAGCCAGCGAGCCGTAGTTGAACTCGCTTCCGAAGGATTCGTAGGAGAGGGTTTCTTCCCGATCCCGTTCGGACGTCAGTCGGCCAAAGCGCCACTCTCCAGGCCCGATCCGAATCGCTTGGACCAGGCATTGTCTCAGCTCGGGAGACGACTCGGAGACAACGAAAACGCGACACAGAGGGAGCATCGTTCGCGACTTGTCTTGGCTGAAACATTGCTCGCCGTGCGAGGCAACCGGCCGTTAAATGACGAACTGCGCACCTTACCGCTGCTGCGAGCTCGCAGACTGCCTGCTGACAAAGACGATGCTTGGTCTGTTGATGAACTGCGTCAACAGACCATCTACAAACGAGTCTTTGCACGTTCGAA
>JANQOL010000407.1 GCA_028289675.1 Pirellulaceae bacterium | reverse complement strand
ATGGCTCCCGACAGCTATGATTTGGTGTTTGCTGCAGAGTCTCGAATGCAATACAGAAACTCGATGCCGCGTACGTAGAGGGAGCCGTTGGCGACGGCGGGAGTTGCCCAAAACGTATCGGGTAATTTGCCACCACCGGTCACTTTGAACTCGGGGCCCACCTGGATCAAACTGCCTTGGCCGTCCTCGTCGAGAACAAGCAGCTGGTCGCCAATCACCAACGGACTAGCGGCCACGGTGTTCGTGTTGGGAATCCGCGTTTGATACCAACGCTTTCCCGACTCCGCGTCATAGCAACGCAGGATGTTCTTGTCGACAACATACACGAACTTGCCCGTGGAAACCGGCGATGGCATACCTGGTCCGGCGCGCGGCAACATCCAATCGCATTGAGCAAACTCTTTGTTCTTCTTTTTTGGTGATAGTTTGCCTCGTCCACCGGCACTCATCGCAAACAGCGGGCCTTTGGAGAACGGATCGCTGCCACCAAAGTAGAGACGCTGGGAATCGCTTGCCGGCGTGGCTGTGGCCGGCGACTTGATGTTGTCCAGTGTCCAGAGCCGCTCGCCGTCAGCGGGGTTGTATCCAATCAATTCACGCCCGCTGGAAGCCACCAACTCAACTCCTCTGGCGTGCTGCCAGATCAATGGGCTGGTCCACGACGTGCCATTGGAATCGCGTTTGTCTTCCCAAAGCAGCTGTCCGGTCTGAGCTTCGAAGCACATCAAACTGGACGACTGCTCGCTGTAGTTCTGAAGAAACACCTTCCCGTCGTAGATGGCCAGCGAACTGCCTGTTCCAAAGTTGTTCGACGTCTTGAATACACCCACATCCGACTGCCACAACAGCTCGCCATCCAAGTCGAAGCCTGCCACTTTACCGGCTGCTCCAAAATAGACGTACACGCCGTGCTGGTCGGCAACCGGCGTTTCTGTGGCGTACGTGTTGGATGGATGCACGGCGAACTTGGCCCGGCCGGTGGTGACCGTCTTCGACCACAGCCGGCTTCCGTCCGTGGCACTCATGCACACGACCTGCCAATCAAAGTCGAATCGCGGCGCTTTGGCGAGAAAGCCCAATCCCATGCTGGCTGGCGTTCGCGTTCCGTCGGCGAAGTTCTTGGGCTTCCATGTCTCGGCGGGCACGGCGGTGGAAACGAAAAGTCGATCTCCGACGATGACTGGTTGGGACCAGCCCGATCCCGGCACGGGAATTTTCCAGGCCAAGTTCTTCTCCGGAGACCAATCGGTGGGAATTGCCTGCGCCGGCACTTTGCCGCCCGGACCACGGAATTGAGTGAAGTCCTCGGCATTCAGGCCCGCCGAGGTCCCTGCCAGGCAAACAAAGACCGCAATAAGGTGCCGCATGTTTGTGTCCTCAAATTGCCACGAGCCAAAGAACGCTATTCTCAAAGTAGTTGACGTTGATGCCGAACTGCAACGACTCCCGAATGCTGCGATTCGTTGTTCGCTGACCGAAATCAAGGACGCGAGTCCCCATCAGTTGCAGGCAAATGGGCGGCATGCTGCTCGAGCATCAGTGAAGTATGTTCCAACGTCAAGCGGACTGCGCTTTGTGTGGCTATCTGGCGAATGGAGCGATGACAGAAGCCGATTCGCAGTTTTGCTGGCATGAAACAGCTCTTGATCTGTCGGGCCAATTTTGTCAAACACCCGATAGCGCCTTGATTTCCAGGGGTTCACATGCACTCAAATCCGTGCTTGCAGGCGGTGAAGCAGCGCTTTGTCCCGTTGATGAGTGAATTCACTGGGCGAAGTGCCTTGTTGGTAGACACGGTTGCGCCCGTTGATGACAAAGTTAGATCGGCCATGAATGCGATGCAAATAGACACAGTGCTTATCCGACTTCGACAAGTGGTGTTTTCGTTAGCAATGTTGGGGATGTTAGCAGGCGCCCTCGGCCTATCTCCACTCGCCGCACAAACACCTTGGCAGGCCGCACCGGCGACTCCAGCCACTCTGCCCAAAACGCGCGTGCAGTCACCTTCAACCAAGGTCGTGCCGCTGCCGCCACCGCCGAAGGTACCTCCAGCGACCGCCAACGTGCAAACGCCTGCCAGCGTGCCCTTACCAACCCGAGATTCGGATGGTGGCGGGTTGATTCCAGACCAGCTGTCGGTGCCGACAGCTCGATCGCAGCCATCTGCAACCGGACCGTCCATGCCGCCGCTGCCCAACATGATCGGCAGTCCAGCGGCTCCCGGAGGTTCGTTGTCAGCGCTGCAACTGCCCTACCCCAATCTACCAGCCTTGGGACCAACTGCGGCAACTGGCTCCGAGCGGCCAACGAGTGGTCCCGGCGCGCGTCCCAGCACAAAACCACCATCGACTGCACCCGGAGCCCTTGTTTCTTTAACTTCCGGCTCGCCGCGTGGTATACCCGTCACCAATGACGAAACTGGAGAACAATTCAATGCGGGCCAGCTGGTAGCCGTGGTGGGCAACGAACATGTCTTGGCCGGAGACATGGCCGGCATCGTGGAACCCATCATCGAGAAGAACCGTGACAAGCTGCGGTCCAGTTCGGATGAAAATCGGCTCCGTGTCCAGCTGACTCGACAGGTGTTCGGTCAGTACGTCGAAATCAAAGCGATGTATCAAGAGTTCTTTCGCGACATGGTAGGCACGAAACCGCCCAGCGAAGTGGAGGAAATGAAGCAGCAAGTCGTCACTAAGGCCGGAAAGATCTTCTTCGAAAGGCAAGTGCCGAATATGATGAAACAGTATGAGGTCAACGATTTGCCAAGCTTGGAAGCCAAGTTGCGAGAGCAGTCGCAATCGCTGTACACACGTCGTACTCGATTCATCGAGCAGGTGCTCGCACAGGAGCTAGAACGCAAATACGTGCCTGAAGAGTTTGAGATTACGCAGACCGAATTGCTCGATTACTACCGCAAGAACGAACAAAAGTGGCGCGTGCCCGCCAAGGCGCGTTGGCGCCAACTGACCATCCGGTTTGACAAACATGACAACAATCGGACGGTTGTCGAGCAGTTGATCAAGAACCTAGGCAACGAAGTGCTGCTGGGTGGAAAACGGTTTGAAGCCGCCGCTCTTCAATCGTCGGAGGGCTACACCAAGGAACAGGGAGGTCAGTATGATTGGACCACCCAAGGCAGTTTGAAGTCGCAGCCGATTGACCAGGCTCTGTTTTCACTGCCACTAAACCGACTCAGTCAGGTGATTACCGACGAGATCGGGATGCATATCATTGAGATCCAGGAAAGGACCGAAGGAACCACACGCAGTTTCGAGGAGGTCCAGGCGGAGATCCGACAGCAACTATCCGATGAAAAACGGTCTGTCGAAGTCAAGAAGTTTCGCCGAAAAGTCCTCGATCGGACACCGATTTGGACACTCTGGCCGGAAGACTTGAAGGATCGCGCCGACAATGTGCGGCCATTGTCCGATGCCATCGGAGAAGATGACACTTTCTAACGGCTGCCATTGACCTGGCAAGCTGGTCCACAGTATTGATCAGTTGAAGCCGCGACGGCGGGCACCAAGTGCGCTTGATTGACGTGACCAAAGCACCGGATTTGTTGGCCGTCGAAAGGCAATGCACGCTTTGCGTACACTCGCCGCTCCACTGTGCGACTCGCACAAAGAATCTCGTTACAGGAAGTAACTAGCAATGAACAAAATCCAATGGACTCTGGCGATAGCCACCTCTGGCTTGATTCCTTTTGCCCTCGGTTGCGGTTCCGGAGGTTCGCCTACCGCCGGAACGCCTGACGACAGTACACCTGCAGCTGCCCAAGTGGCTGCCGAAACTCCGCAAGCTGGTTCGTCGGTCACCATTGTGGAACAAGGCGTCGAGACGGAAGCAGCTCAATGTGTTGCAATTTTCCTAGACAGCTTGCGTCGAGGTGACGAGCGAGCTGCCAACGGAGTTCTGACGGCCAAGAGCCGCGAAGAACTGGCGAAGACAGCTTATGTCGTTCAGCCCTTGGGAACGCCCCAAGGGCAATACCAAATCGGCCGCGTAGGATTTCCTTACGAAGACAAAACGGTCGCTCTGGTGGAATGCACATGGACGGAACCACCGGCCGATGGTCAAGAGCAGGTCTCGATGGACATCGTGTGCGAAGTGCACCAAGAGCCTGAAGGGTGGCGGATTTCCGGCATCGGTGTATCGATCCCCAATACCGACGAAACACTCGTGTTGGATTTTGAGGATGCGGCAGCGTTGCAGGCAACCATCGACGCAGCGACAGGCCAAGCCGCGGCACAGGCTCCACCTGCGTCGGCACAAGTGGCTGCCCCGCCGGCACAGATGGCTCCGCCGGCGACTCCCGGTCCAACTGGCCTGCCCAGTTATCCCAACGCGGGTGGCGACATCCAAGTCGACGACGCCGCACCTCCGCAAATTGCGTTACCCCCGCAATACGACGGCTCCGTCAAGCGCTAGCGTCGTCAGTAGACGCCGCCATTCGCCGCGCCAACCAACTTTCTCATTCACCCTTTCGTGCTACGAAAGGGTTTTTTATTGCGCATCGCTGAAGCGTTGGCTTCGGCAGTTTCTTCCGCTTCAGCTGCAATCACGCTTTACCATCCGGCAAGTGCTACGATCCGCATAATCGTCATTTGTGGACTCGCAGTGCAACGAATGAGTCCATGCCTGACTAATTGCGCCAGGACGTGACTTATACTCCTGATACGCGGGGTGAGTCGATATGCGCGACCAGTCGGCTCACCTCGCGCTGTTCGGACGATCCCGCGTTATTTGGGTTGGCACGCATCAATGCTCCGGCGGCGTCCGTCGGAAATGATGCTGAGTTAACTTCCGTTGGCTTGCGACGTTCCGGACGTGCCAACATGTCGTTCGTAGGCTCCAGGCGCAATGTTATGGAATCTTCATCCAATTCAGTCTCTGCGGAAAGTGACGGCAACACGTCGGGCGCCTTGTGGGCGCCGGCGCGGCACATTCCGCAGTTGGACGGAGTGCGCGGGTTGGCCATCTTAATTGTCACCCTTTACCGGTTCTCGAAGGAGTTGCCCACCGATTCTCTGTTTGGGCGATCGCTGCACACTCTATTCGCTTTTGGTGATCGCGGTGTGGATCTATTTTTTGTGTTGAGTGGATTCCTGATCACCGGCATCTTGGTGGACGCCAAGGGCCAGTCGCATTACTTCCAGAATTTCTTTGCGCGGCGCAGCCTGCGGATTTTTCCGCTCTATTTTGGAGCGCTATTCTTGTTGCTGGTCGTGGCAGGCTCATACCAGCCGTATCGCGAGATGTTTAGCCAGGCGTCGACAAATCAATTCTATTTATGGACGTACCTGGCCAACGTCAAAATGAGCTTAGAAGGCGCCTGGTGCTTCGGCTACCTCGACCATTTTTGGTCTCTGGCCGTGGAAGAACACTTCTACCTGTTTTGGCCTTTTGTCATTTTCTGCCTGTCTCGCCAATGGTCAATCAGGTTGACCGTCGGATTGGCTGGATTGAGCGCGGTATCGCGAATTGGCTTTGCCATGTGGAGCGAGAATGGGGTTGCACCAGACGTATTGACCGTTTTTCGGTGCGACGCATTGTTGATTGGCGCGGTGGTAGCGCTGCAAATTCGATCAGCGGCCGGTCTGCGTCCGCTTCTCAAGCTCTCTTGGGTCGCATTTCCGCTTTGCCTGGCTGTGGGGCTGGGCTGCGGCGTTATGGGCAAGCGCGTGTTTACTATTTCGCACACCTTATGGCCCGTGATGTGGGCCTGTGTGCTGATCTGGCTGCTATCCGGTTCACGCACCAGTTGGCTGGCTCGCTGCTTTGACTGGGCTGCCTTGCGAAAACTGGGCAAATACAGCTACGCCATGTACGTTTTTCAAAGC
>JANQOL010000822.1 GCA_028289675.1 Pirellulaceae bacterium | reverse complement strand
TGGTTCCGAGATCCAAGTCCAATCCCCGACGCAGTGCTTCGTAGTTGACAAACACGCCAATCAACTGGCTTTGCGTGCCTAAGAAATCGCGCACGCCCTGAACGGCATCACGGGCCGCCGTTGGTCCAGAGGACTGACCAAGCGTTTCGTTGATTTGGCGAATGTCCTCGTTGATGCTGATCTGTTGCGATGCATTCTGCACGGCGAAGCGTTGGATTTCGAACGAAAGCTGATTCTGACGAATGGTTCGCAGCGTGCTTCGCAAGGCCTGCCAGACTTGATCTTCGTAACGGTAGAAACCGCGTTTGGCTTGCTGGTAGTTGATCAATACCGCCCGGTAGTCGTTCCGTTCCTGGATTCGCGTGATCGGCGCATCCCAGGTTAGGCCGACGTTCAGCGCGCCATTGGAGCTGTGGAGGGCAAAAGGGTTGTCTCCCACGTTGCCCGCCGAACCGGACACGGTGAAGTCAAGAAAGCTCTCGAGGTCGTCGGCAATGACCTCAATCGCTCGCCAACGGTCCACCAAGTTAGCCTTGGCATTCAGCCAATCTCTTCGGTTGTTGCGTGCAATTTCCAACGCATCTCTCGGCTCGATGTCCACTTCGGGTAGCAGCGCCGATTCCGTGCGTGCCCGCCCCTGAACCAATTGGACAGCCAGCACGTTTTCATTGATGGCTGCCACCAAATCTTGGGATCCCAGAATGACCGATTCGCTGATCTGGGAGAAACGTTCGCGCTCGGATTCCATGTCAGCCAGGCCTTCGCCAATGGCGTCAATGGCGGCAAGAACTTCGGCGTGTTGCTCTAGCTGCTTCCTGAGCGTTTCTTCTAACTTCGTCAATTCAGTTGATAGTTCGTCGGGCAGCTCTTCCAAACCCTGGCCATCGAGGAAACTGGTATTGAAGTCGCCCAGTGGCAACAAACTGCAGACCATGCCCTGTTCACGTTCAGCAATCTCCTTGAGCCGATTGAGTTGTCGCCGCCGGACGGGCACGTTGCGGGCCAAGGTCTCAATGTCGTTGCGCACGGTCGGCAAGTCGCTCTGCAGGACCGTTTGGAGGATCTGCTCCAACGGCAGAAACCGCTGCTTTAACTGTTGTAGTTGCTGCTGCAGCTCGTTGCCGGGAGCGATCGCGCGGAACGATTCGCCGGTGTCCGCATCGCGATCGATGGTCGATAAGTCCAAAATGGCCGAGTTGCTTTCGCCAATGGCGGCGCGAAACTCCGCGATCTCGTTGCGTCGATCCCGCAAGTCCTGCGAGATCAGCTTGAATTGGTCCAGCAGATCGTCCTTGATCTCAATGCACAGATAGGGTGGTAATCCGAGGGTTCGCTTGAAACCATCCAAGGTCGCTTCGTAACCGTCTTGCTGCTGCAGTAAATCGGTCTGAGCGTCGTAAACACTCTGTTGTGCCTGGGCAACCTGCACCTGTTGTGATGGAATCTCTGTCTGACTTTCTGGCATGGTCAGCAGCAGCTCTCGATAGTTGTCCGCCAACTGCAGGTACAGATCTTGCAACCGAATAATGGTCTCCTTCTGGTTGGCGATCTGCAGTTGCGTTTGCAGGATTCCCAGATAGCCTCCAGCTCCGGGGACACCGCCACCTCCGCCGAAACCTCCGCCACCGCCACCGCCTGCATTGAAGACGGTTCCCAGCACGTCGAAACCACCCAAGCCGGCACCGCCGAACGCTCCACCACGGCGACCGGGGCGAGCATCGGGATTTCGCCCCGTGGCAATTTGAATGTAGAAACCACGACGATAACGCTCGAACGATCTCACGTTGGCCAGCAGCGTACGCTCGGCCAACGTCAGACGTTCGAGTACGACGTCTCGGCCACCCCGACGCAGCAATGGCTGAACCAATTGAAAACGGAGCGCCGATGGAGAAGTGTAGGTGTCCGAACCGGCCACCTGCCAAGTCAATGTGTTGGCAAAAGCCACTACCAAATCGGCTCCGTTCGCGTAAAGTTTGTTGAACTGCAACCCGCGTGGTCCGGTGCCGATGGCCGTCCTGCCTTCCGGCACGCCAGCTTGCCGCGACCCCAAGCGTTCCAAGCTGGATTGCCAACCGCCGAAGAATTGCGAGTCCAGACGAAAACGCTCGCTACTGACGTCCAGCGCGGACAGATAAAGGGTCTCCAACGCGGATTGATAGTCCGTCGAGTGCAGCAAGGCGGTGCGCACCGATTCCTCGAGATCCAGCACCAACACACCACGCTCATCTAGCGGCAAGTAGGTCCACCACTGAGGATTCTCGTTGATGTTGGTCCGCCCATTGGCCTCCCACAATGGATAGCCTTTCTTGTCGTCCACACGCCGCAGCAACTGGTTGGACTGTGGATCGTCTTCCGGCATCGGCGGGCGATCTGGGTTGAACGGATCGAACATCCGGCTGCGCGCATCAACTTCGATGCGATAGGAGGCCACGTCCGGCTCACAGCTCTGTTGGGCCTTCTCGTCCAGCAGGTAGTAGGCCTCCGTATCGGTCTTGCAGCGATACTGCTGCCGAGTGCAGCCGGCAGTTGTCAGTGATGTCGCCAAGGCGGTTACGCAACCCAAGCTGGCGAGCGAGCGACGCAACCAGCTACGGGTGGTCTGGCGACGTGAATTTCGGCGCAGTGTGGATCTTTTCAGTGCGGCGCTTTTCAATCGACTCATCTAATCGGCATCCTTGCTGACATTCGAATCGTCTTGGTGGGACTCACTGAGGGCAGACGGTTCGCTTATCACTGAGTCGGGTCATTTGCTTTGTTCACTTAACTCCAGATTTCCAGCCCGCACCACTTATCCCATTTGACGCGGTTATGCCAAACGAGCCATGCAGCCTAGGCCTCCAGTCCACCCACATGGGTGGATCGTGGGCGGATGTTGACGGAAATGCCTGGCAAAGAATTACAATTCGGCGGGATGAGCAAGTAAGATGAGAAGGCGTGTATGGACGACTAGGTCCCACTTCAGGCCACTACCCCGCGGATGGCCCAGGGAGGGGCCGCAAGCTTATCTGAACTCCGATCTGAGATTGAATCTGCCATGACGTTGGGTGGTATTCTCGTTCTATTGATGTTGCTGGTCTCGCTCATCGTGTTCATCTACCTGGTGGTGGTGACCGCGCGCGGGTGGGGCATTTTGCACACCATTCTGGTCTGCATTTTGTTCATCGAGTGCTGGGTGTTTCTGTTTTGCGCCGCCGGTGTCCAATCGCTGCGCGTGCGCTATACGCAGCAGGCGGCCAAGGCCAAAGCCGATGCCGAGCAGGCCATCGCGGAAACCCGACGTCTTCTGTGGGGTAATCCGGACGGAAATGATTTGAATCTGGAAGCCGTCGTGCCGGTGCAGGGGATGTTGCAACGCATGACGGCCGATCGAGGTCGAGTGTGGC
>JANQOL010000787.1 GCA_028289675.1 Pirellulaceae bacterium | reverse complement strand
TGGTACGGGGGCCAGTTGGGGGGGCGGAGACTTGTCAGCGGCACCTGGCCTGACTACTCCTGGTGCTGGCCCAAGTCCGAATCGAATGCGAAGCGTAATCACCTAGGATCGTTGTCAATGAGTTTTTCAAAGCTTCAAAAGTTTGCAGCTGCAGCTTTTGCGTTCACCTCCATCGTGCTGCTTGTTGGGATATCGCTTGCACAGTTCGGCCGGAGACACACGGCCACCAAAGCCCGAGGGCTCACCAAGGTTCCAGCGAACGTGCCGCCGCGAGGCGCCAACTACGTGGCAATTCAAGTCGAAGGTGACCAGCGGGTCATCCGCTCCAATGGAATTCCCGATCACAAAACCGGTCAGTTTCCGAATTCGGGGAATCCGCACCATATTGAAGCCCAACAGTACGTTTATCGCGTGCCGGCGCGTCCTGAGGTAGCGGCCCGACCAACGCAGCTTGGCATGGGCGGCTCGTTTGGCGTCGCAATCAACGGTGTACCGTTTGATCCGGGAGCCGCCGAGTTCTTCAATGGTCAGATGGGGAGCCGTTGGCAATACGAGCCGTTGTCCGGCGCGATTGCCCTCGGCATCGACGCTTCTCACGCTCACGTGCAACCCAGTGGCGCGTATCACTATCATGGCTTGCCCGACGGTTTACTGGACAACGTCCACTTAGATCCCGAGGCCCATTCACCATTGATTGGCTGGGCGGCTGATGGCTTTCCCATCTACGCCATGTATGGCTACCAGGACAGCGAACAGGAATCGAAGATTGTCTCCTTGAGGTCCAGCTACAAACTGCGTCAGGGAATGCGGCCCGGAGGCCGGGAGCCGACTGGGAAATACGATGGCACTTTCGTGGCCGACTACGAATACGTCGAAGGCAGCGGTGATCTCGATGAGTGCAACGGGCGTCACACCGTCACCCCCGAGTTCCCGGCAGGTACCTATGCCTATTTCTTGACCGAGCAATGGCCGGTCATCCCAAGAAATTTTCGCGGCACGCCATCAGATGACTTCATGAAGCGAGGCGGTCCTCCAGGCATGGAATCACGCGGAAGGCCACCAGGGCGAGGATTCGGTCCGCCACGCCGCCCAAGACCCCCCGGGCAATAGCGACAAACTTGCTCGGTCCGCAGGAGCAATCTCTCCAAGCTGTGAATGCCCTGGTTCTCCGCGATGGAGGCATGGGCATGTCGCGCCGTACCCTGCATTTGAATGCACTGTTCAGGACACGTTGCTCAAAGGCATCCTGCGCTGGGATATCCTGCGCTGGGGCACACGGTGGTTTGCTGCCAGAACTGGCATGTCGACCTTAAACCTCACCGCGGGCACGAGTGGCCGTTCCGCGATGAGGTTTGGGCAGTCTTCAATGCGTCCCCGGCTGCCAGTCTGTTCGACCTTACCCGCCGAAAGCCAGCAATCGAGTTGGAATTCCACCAACGTTGAGCGTGGCTTCCGTTTCCCAATTGCTCGTCGAGATAATCGCGATCGTGCCATCACCTGGATTGCTCACCGCGATCAGTCGTTTGGAGAGGGCAACCACCTCGTGATGCCCGCTATGTCCCTCGATCAAACTCTTGCCAATAGACACGGACTTGTGCAGTTTAGCGTCTGAGAATCCGCCATCGCGGTTAGGGTCAAGTGCGATGACGTGCAGGAACTCGTCCTGCTCGCCGCTCTGGCTCTCCTCGAACATCAAAGCGAATTTCTCACCGGTCCTCGATCGCACCGTTTTCGGTGTCGTCAAACGATTTCCAGTTTTGATGGAAAGGTCCATTTTGGTCAGGCTCGGTTTTGAACTGGCCGCGTTGATCATGCACAGTTTGGGCTCAGTCGAGCCGCCGACCGAAAACAGGACCCAATTGTCCAAGTTTGTAAATGCTCCGGTGCGTAACGGAGTTCCATCTTCACTTTCTCCAAGTGATAGGTGGTGGACATCGACGGTGTCCTCGTTTGCACTGACACTGGTATCCGCTTGAACCCAACAAATCCCGTCACTCGGCGCGAAAAAGACTTTTCCAGAGTTGGTGGTGGCTCCGTGAATTCCACCGCTTGGCAGATGAATTTGATACTTGCGGCCAGCATTACTTCCCAGGCCAATGACGTCAACGCGACCTAGGTTGTCGCCATCGCGGTCGATCCAGGTAGCATAAGCAACCTGTCCGCCCAAAGCCGCCAACGTGATGTGTCCTCCACCCGCTTCGAAGAACTGGTCTGGTTGGGCTCCCGACGCGCCCAATAGACTTGGCGAAACCACGGTGAATCCGTTCTTCTTATCATTGGCAATGTAGTACTTGCCTTCATAGAGGTAGACGTGTGCTGGATTACCCTGATCCTTGTCTAGCTTGGTTTGGATGATTCGTGGTGCCGCCTTGTACCTCCAGTGGAAATGATCTCCGTGTGCTTCCTGGGTAACGCCAGAATCCAACGCCATCCAGCCGCTTTGGAATTCACCGTTATCGTCATCGCGCACACCTACAATCGCCGTCGTGCCCACGCGCTGCATCTGCACGAACATGTGACGGTCTTCGTCGAGATCAGGGTGTCCCGAGATGGACTCCGCCTTGATGCTCCACTGCTGGCCTTTTTTTACGTCTCCCCAGCGTAACGACTGCTGCTCCTTGTCTTGCCAGATCAGTCGGGCCAATGTCCGGGATCCCGATTGAGCCATCAAGTTGGCGGGGCCGACTATGGACAGTGCAACCGCCAGGATCAAGTAACCTTTTTTCATCGTACTTTCTTTGTGTTTTGGACTTTAGTTTGGATGCGTTGTTCTGTGACTCGGATTCGCTTAGCTGCAAAACGAAGTCAACTGAATTGGCTATTTGCGGACGCAATACAACCGCGTTCCGGTACGAATCACGAGGCAACCATCCGAGGCTGCTGCTCCGTAGACGATGGGATCGCGTGCGCCCGATTGGGCGTTGGCTCGCCGCTCGGCGAAGCTTTTGGCCATGGCTTCCAGCTCTGCCTGATCCAGTTTGCCGTCGCCGTTCTTGTCGACTCGCGTCAGCATGGGGCGGAAGTCAGACGAAATCTCGTCGCCTTCCAAGACTCCGTCTCCATTGGCGTCTCCGCGCATCAAGGCAGCGATCATTCCGCCACCAGGTCGTCGGGGCGGGCCGCCGGATTCGGATTGCCCTTTCCCTCCCGAATGCTCACCACTTGCTTGACTATGGCCAGATTCCCCGTGCGCTCCATGGCCGTGACCATGCCCTCGCCCACTGAATTCAACGTAGTTCTCTGGCTTCGGCGGTGAAGCTGGATCCCAAAGGCTATTCGTGGCGACAAGCTTGAACTCGTCGGCAGCTTCGACGACTTGCACCGTGCCATCCTTGCAAAACAGGTACAAGTGTTCATCGCTCGCAATCGGTGTCGCCCAACAGGGACTCTTCAGTCGCTTGAGGTAGTGCATGTCTCCCGTCGTTACGTCGAGACAGTGCAGAACGCCAACTTTGTTGATGAAGTACACGAACTCGCCGACAACCACCGGGCTGGCGTAGTCGCTGATTGCTTTTTGGGCCCGCCATAGAACTTTGGGAGTACCGCCCGTCGCCGTTGAGAGATCAAGGCAGCAGTTGGAACGGATGCTTCCTTCTTCTGCGAATTCGGGCAAGCGGGCGCCGACAAACAGCTTGTCCGCATGCACCGTCGGAGACGGCACAGAATTGCCATCCAGTCCGTCGACGGCCCAAAGTTGCTCACCGCTGTCGGGTGAGTAGCTGGTCACTGCTCCAGCCGAACTCACGATCACCTGCGAACTGCGATCGTTGTCGACCACGATGGGGGACGACCACGACGATCCAGACGGGCGGTCCGCTTTCCAATCCGACGCGCCGTTCGCCTTGCGGATGGCAACCAGATAGCTGGGCCCTTTGTGTTCCAAGTTCAAGAACAAGTGGCTGTCGTTTTGAGCTGGTGAGCTGCCAAGTCCGTGATTGTTCTGGAAATCCCCAAACTCCTCGCTCAGGTCTCGATGCCAAAGTTTTTTGCCCGACAGGTCGACCGCCACCAAATCGCCCGTTTCGAAGAACACATAGACTCCGTTATCGTCGACAACAGGCGTCGGTGCGGCTCTGGAGGCCATGTAATTGGAAGGTGTTTGCTTGGCGGAGGAGATCTGAAAACGCCAGGCTTCGGTTCCGTCGGTCAGGTTGATGCATTGAATGAGGCAATGCTCTTTCATACCCCCCACCACCGAAGCAACAAAAACTTGCTGGCCATGGATTGCTGGCGTGGACTGGCCGTAGCCATCCAATTCGAGTTGCCAAGCCACCGAATCCGGTGACCAAGTAACCGGTAGCTGGCTGGCCGCCGATGTGCCGCCATTTCGAAAGCTGGTCCAGTCGGCATGCACCGTCGCTGAGACGGATGCCGCCAGAAGCATCGAGAAAGGTATCAAGTTTTTCATCGCATTACCGTGCCTGATCAAGTGTTTGTATTTGTTAGGTTGAGCTGCAGGCGACTGAGCGGCACCACGCAGCAACGCTGTCTATTGACGTCAATCATCAAGAGCTAAGAGCTGTAGAAACGGAGCACCAGAGCCCTCGACCAGTTCGCTCCCGCGGCTTCCCTTGAATTCGACCATCGCCCATTGGCACGTATCATCTACCGGCAGTAGCCAATAAACACGTTCGGTGGAACCGTTGGTGTAACAGACGGATTGTCCACTCAGCGACGGGTTGTCGGCGACCTCAGGAGTCTTGCTGAAGTGCCGCGCGACTTTGGAGTCGATCTTTGGGGTCCACTCGACCTTTGTCCATTCCGTGCCATCCACTTGAATTGTGTCAGGCTGAACGACGGAAAACTTGCCAGTGGGCGCTTGAGGCCTGCAACCCGTCAAGGCGACAGCCAGACCTAGGACGATTGGGACACTGGTAGGCATCAAGCGTTTAAGCATGGATTCCGTCTTATGAAATGTGCGTCGTGAAACTGGGATGGGAGGCGCCCCTAGTCGAGGAAGCCTTCCAAGACTTCGCCATCACGGCGGTCATGCACTTGGCGCCAAGTTGCGAGGTCGATGTTCTCAGAGAAGAACTGAACGCTGCCATCAGCAAGGGCCGCATTGACGCCGCCAGTGTGCTTGCTGCGTGCACCGGAAACACACTCGCCGTGGTGGGTAACATCCGGGTCGCGGGAATTGGGCGGAAAGAACCCGTTGATATGCGTTTGATACGTGATGTTACGTATCCATTGGCCCGCACGACGGCCTTCGTACCGGGAAGCTGCACGCAAGACCAAATCTTCCGCTGAAGTAACACAGGGCGGACCGCCACTGACGCGTTTGGTTTGAGCTTGGTAGTCGATGAGTTCCGTGGTGTCGTTGCCGCGCAAACCAAACAGGGTCTCAGACATGATCATCGTATTGCTGGTTCCATCCGTAATGTCCGCGAACCGAACGTTAGATCCGCGCCACACAATGCCATTGGTGTCTTGGCGACTGCAGTAGGTCAGTCCAATACCAGGTCCGGCGTTGACCATGTAGTTCAAGCCTGCCCAACGTTGATCTCGTTCCGTGTAAAATACGTCACCCGGATCACTCGGGCAGAGAAACACGCTGAGCGGCTGATCGACGATTGGCTCCAGCAGGGGATTTACGCTGGGACGCCAGGGTAGGCCCTGCAGCAAGGGTTGTCGGTAGTCAATCAAGTTGTGCAGATTGGTCTGTTCAACAAATGGCAGCAATTTGGCTTGATAAGAATAGCCATACAAGGAATCTTCAGCGGGACCTGGAAAACGCTTGTAGGCCGACTCGTAGTTGTGAGACGCCAGGGCCAGTTGCTTCAGATTGTTCGAACACTGCATTCTACGAGCAGCTTCGCGGGCGGCTTGAACGGCTGGCAGCAGAAGACCGACGAGGATCCCGATAATGGCGATAACGACTAGTAACTCGACTAGCGTAAATCCGCTTCTCTTTGACTGTGGCATGTAACTATCCAATGTGATCCGAGAAAAAAACAAAAGTAACTGCTCGACCATGTATTGGTCAGAGCATCGGATTTTGGGCCGGCGCGCAGCGGCCAGTCTCGAAAGTGGTGATTGGTGGCGCGCTTCAATAAAGGGGCCTCACCGCATGACGCGGATACGATCGGAACTTGGCCGGACCGAATTTCGGCTCCGGCATGCGGTGAAACCTTTGTCTTGCCAGCGGCAAGTTTGTTGCTCAGCAGATGGTGAGAGTACCGTCCCAGGTCGACAAAGAACTGGAACCATATCGCGCTGCAGCGCAATCATTCACTGCTGTCATGACGCAACGCTGTCGCAGGCACTCGATCAGGATGGAAGCCCTAGGTCAGGGCCACTGCGAGAGAAGGTGGTCCCCGGGAATCCGGGACCGAAAGATCCAAGCCTGGTGCGATGGGTTGCGATTGTAGGCAAACAACCTGAGGGAGAAATGCAACCAGGGGCAACTCGCTCACGATCTGAGGGGCGCTAAAGATCGTGAAAATGGACTGGCAAATATGGCAGTTCTGGTGATCGTGGTCCGGATCTTGTTGGCCAGGTTTCTCCGGCTCGTCAGACGAACGTTCTGGATGGTGGCAGCAGCCACTGCAGCTGTGGCAAGAACTTTGCGAGGGTGTACCGTCCACTCTTGCCTCATGGGAGGCAATATGCAGATAGGCGGGGAAATTCCCCGCCAGCATCACGCCGCACATCAAGGCAGCGAAGAACGGACGGACCAATTTGGACATCGCGGTGGTAGATACTGATCTGTGAGTCAGGTCCGGCCAAGGATTTAGTCTTTACGTTCGCCAATCACCATTAGTTTGTCAAGGGTTCGCGAAAACGCTGGCCGGCGTAAACACTGTGCAGACACGAATCGCCCGTCATTTGAACCAAAGCAAAATTCCATGCCGCAGCACGGCTCAGACACCGATTTTTTCACCCTAAAATCATTCTGTGAGTGTCATGATTTTCGGCAAGAAAGCGATATACCGAAGCGGGAACTAGCCAGCACCAGTGTCGATGTCGAATTCGTCGAAGCATCGCTAGCCGTTTCCATGCCTCACCCCATGAGATTTCGATAGGCTGTCCAATACGCTTGCCTGCCTATTCCTTCCCTGATTCTGCCGACCGAAGAGTCCCACTATGCC
>JANQOL010000785.1 GCA_028289675.1 Pirellulaceae bacterium | reverse complement strand
AACAGTGGGTGGGTACGCCCTGCCCGTCGGCTCGGTGGCTAACCAGTCGACTAGCTTGGCCGGCTACCCAGCTTGGACAACTACACGGCGGACAGGTATGCAGTGGGAAGAGTTGCTGGGACACGCCACGCAGCGCGCGTGGTTTCAAACGGCACTGACGAATCGGCGGCTGGCGACCAGTTTCCTGTTCGTCGGCCCTCATGGAACCGGCAAGCGGACGTTTGCAAGATTGCTGGCGCAGAGCCTGCTATGCCGGGCGACCGACCCGAACCAGTTGTCGCATTGCGGAACTTGCGAAGACTGTGTGCAGGTCCAGGCGGACACGCATCCCGATTTGCTGCAAGTCAGTAAGCCCGCGGACAAAGCTGCGATTCCCGTCGAACTGTTGATTGGTGAGCGTGACAAACGCATGCGCGAAGGGCTATGCCACGACATTAGCTTGCGACCTTACGCCGGCAGACGCAAGATCGCCATCCTGGATGACGCGGATCATTTAAACGTCGAGGGAGCGAACTGCTTGCTGAAAACCTTGGAAGAGCCGCCTATCGATTCTTTATTGATCCTCATTGGATCGAGCCTGCAGAGGCAGTTGCCTACGATTCGTTCGCGCTGTCAATCCATCCTGTTCCGGCCGCTTTCCCAAGAGCAACTCAGCCAACTACTGGAACGGCAAGAGTGGATTTCCAGTCCGGCAGAGGCCGCCGAACTGGCCGCGCACAGCGACGGAAGTTTGACTGCCGCCCGCGCGCTGGCAGATCCAGAGCTGCGCGAGTTTCGAGATGGTTTACTGGCGGCTTTGAGCCAGCCCATGCTGGCTTTTGGTGACTTGGCCAAACAGTGCGGTACGATCGTCGACGCAGCCGGCAAGGATGGTCGTGCCAAGCGTGATCGTCTAAAGACGTTGTTCGGTTTTGCCGCCGCGTTCTATCGCGGGTTAACGTTGCAATTGGACGCTGCACAAAATCTGAGCAGTGGAGATCCGTTGTTAGAATCTTCAGTCAGTCAAGCTGCCGGACACTGGAAACCGGGTAGCCCGGGGGCGATGGCCTGTTGGCGTCGTTGTTTGCTGGCCATCGAACAAGTCGATCGTAACGCCAATCAAACTGGGCTGCTCGAAGCCTGGTCAACGGACTTGGCCACTCTCAGTCGCTGCTAGATCGAGCCGCATTGTTGTTCTGAGGAGGTTCTGTCAGCGGGATAGGTTGCGAATCAAACGTTGTCCCCAGGAGACACGCGTCAGCGCCGCACGCAGCAAGCTGTAGGCGAGCAACCCCAAGCAGACTCCCAGTACGTCGGCCATCCAATCGCGGATGTCGCCAGTCCGTCCGGGAATGAACTGCTGAGTAAATTCGTCCAGGCCGGCGTAGAGCACGGCGATGATCAAGACGGTGTTCAGATGCCGAAGTCGTGATTTGACGGGTAGCGCCCAGGCTAATAGAAAGGCCAAGCCAGAAAAGGCCATCAGATGATAGAGTTTGTCGGACCCATGCAGGCGAGGTAAGCTGGATTTGGGCAAGTGCGTGGCCACAAAAATTGCCAGCCAATACAGGCTGAGGCAGATGGTTGCGATGCGAATCATGAGCTTCAATGTCGTTCCGAATCGCGGTTCCGTCCACCCGGACGGCGGATCTTTTGCTGGAACTCCAGCAGTGCTGGCCAGTCCATCAGCTCCGGAAGCCACAGCCTGACCATAGGTTTGAACCGAGGGCGTTGGGCGCACGTTGGTGGTCGAGACGCTAGAATTCGTGGCACGAATGGTGAGAGTCCTTGGTGAGTGAGAACCCGTGCACTTGCGGCCACCTACGCTGGCCAAATCTCGCACCGGCAGTCAAACTAGACGCTAGACGGTGATACCAGTTGGAGGTGGCGCGGTGCCGCGGCGAACCGCAGAAGCATGAGTTCAGGACACGGTCGATCTATTCGGACAGGCCGTTTGCGCCCGCCTGCTGAGCGACCTGCCGGTTCATTAACACCTCTAGTTACCACAATAAATCGAACAAATGAAAGTCGGATTTATGGTGAACAAGTTGTTTGTAGCTCGCTGGGCGTCGTGCTTCCTGGCTGCGGTGATCGCCGTTCAGGGGACAGAGTGCATCAACGCCCAATCGACGCCAGCCGATGGCGGGGATTCAGAACTGGCCGTGGCAACCGGAGACGCGGACGATCCATCGGACAAGCAGCCGGATGGCAAATCCAAGTCAGATGGCAAGCTATGGAAGCCATTGCTAGCCAAGCAGGGACTGAAGGGATGGGAGGTGACTGATTTTGGTGGAGATGGCCAAGTTCATCGTCGGCAAGACGTATTGGTCATCGAAGCGGGTGACCCGCTGAATGGAATCACGACGACACGCAAGGACTTGCCCAAAGAAAACTACGAGATCTACTTGGAAGCCCGGCGGGTCGAAGGCAACGACTTTCT
>JANQOL010000758.1 GCA_028289675.1 Pirellulaceae bacterium | reverse complement strand
GATCCCATGAATGGCGAAAAAGGAATGCTGACCGAGGGAGGAATCCGAGTGCCGTTCATTGTGCACTGGAAGGGGAAAATCCCGGGTGGTCAGACGTATTCGTATCCCGTCATTGCGCTCGATGTCGGCGCAACCGCCTGCTCGCTGGCTGGCTTGCCCGATGATCCGGTACTCGACGGAGTCAATCTCATGCCTTATCTGATTGGCGACAAGGAGGGCGCTCCGCACGACGTGCTGTATTGGCGATGGCTGGGCCAGTCAGCCATTCGTAGAGGAAAGTGGAAGTATGTCCGCTGCGACGAACGACAATATCTTTTCGATCTGGAACAGGACGTTGAAGAAACCAACGACGTGCTGAGCAATCACCGGAAGCTGGCAGCGGAGCTTCACGCAGACTTGAAATCTTGGGCCGCGACACAGTCGCCACCCGGCATCTGGGCCATGAAGTCAGCGGGCATGAGCCGGCAAGGAGCGAAGTACTTTGACTGGTACATCGAGGGAAAGCGGGACGGCCCAGCTACCCCGGCAGCCCCGACGAAATAGCAGAGACCGGGTTCGGCTCTTGTTTTTGTCTGTAGTCTTCTTTTAGGAGCCTTCGCTGGACTGCTGCTGGGCGAACTGTGTCGGAGTCTGAATTCGATACTGAACGGGCTCCAATTCGGATGGTTTCGGCCGCCAGTCGTAGTCGATGCTTGCGATTCCTGTAGGAAGTTCAGAAGCCTGTGGGTCGTCAGTGACGGCTGCTTCCAGTTTGTCTGAGTCGAATACAAAGAGACTTACCGTTTGATCCTTCGCGTCCCATACACTCTTGAGCACCGAACTTTCACACAGGACCCCTTGATCAGAGTGCTTTACTAAAACGATAGCGATGAAGTCGTCAGGCGGTGAAGGAATGTGCTCACTACCTGCACGTTCATCACCTGCGACCGGCAATCTTGTTGCCCGAAAACAGAACGTGTCCTCTAAGGAGTTTTGGCTAATCTCCCATCCTTTAGCTGACAGCCAACGCTTCGCTTCCTCTTCGGCAATTGACTGCAAATCATCGTTCAAAATTGTGCTGCGCATGTTTCGAACAATGGCAGTTACGGACATGTCGCTGTCGAAGCGTTCAGCTTTCGCCAGACTTTCGCGTGCCAGACTGAGTTGGCCTAATCGAAACAGCGCGATCGCCTTGTTGAGGTGGGCAGGAGCAAAGCGACTATCCAATTTGAGCGATGCTTCGTAGTCTTGGACGGCCAGCTCGAATTTCTCCAATCCTAGATATGAATTGCCGCGTTGGAAAGCGATCTGCGGTTGCACCGTCCTTTTCTCGGCCTCGTTGTAGTGTTTAATGGCGACCTCAAAATTGCCCATTTCATGGTGTGCAAGTCCGAGATTGGCCCAGGCAATCCCATCGTTCGGATTCCGCTCGATAGCCTCCTCCAAATCAGCAATCGCCAACTCAATCTTGTCTATTTTGCCATAGACGACCGCGCGATTATTCAGTGCATCTGTGTAATTGGGATCAAGCTCAAGGCATGCGGTGTAAGATTCAATCGCCCGTTCCAAGTCTCCGACGCCTTCGTAAGCGATGCCTTTCAGGTAGCGTACTCTCGGGACCGCTTCCAGGGCTTCTTCAGCCAGAGCGACGAGAGCCTCATCGTGACGGCCTAGATCGTTCAGGCTTGCTGCACGATCCATTGCAACTTGCGGATCCAAGTCCGATGAATTGCATCCGCTTGCCAGCGCAATCACGAGCAGCAAAGCGGAGACTCGCTTGATGTTTCGAGCAAGCTCGTGTTCTCCTCGACCAGAGGCCCCAATTTGTCTGAGGTCAGATTGTTCTCGACTTTCGTCACTCATCTTCTCACCACCGTCCTTCCCCGATTCAAAATTTGCGCCGAGCAACTCACAAGCCAGTCGAATTTGTCGATGCGAGCAATTCTCCGGAATGAACTCGCAATCACCGTCAGGCAATGGTAGGTGATCTGAATTACGCCGCCCTCGACGTATCACAAACTTGGTATGTGGATTTGTGCGCTTGATCCGCTCGACGCAGTGCGCTATTTCTTCTGCGTTTCGCTTGTCGAGCACAATCACAATCGCGTTCATACATCGGGCCAGTTGCTGTGCCTGCACCAAGCCATCGACCCAGTAGACCCGGCGGCCGTGTCGCTCTAGGTACTCCACTACTGCGGAAACATGTCGCCGCTTACTTTTGACGAGCACCAGATCTACAGAGGTGGACCGCGGACGCTCATGGGCACTCGTCTGCGGCTCTAGCGATTTGCTGTTAGAAGTTGAGTTGTCTGTTCGAAATTGTGTGGCCGAGGCTCCCACCAATTCGGCTTCGGGCCCTAGGATATCACGAACTTCTGGCGGTCCCGTCGGAGTCGCAACGGTTGGACGAACTCGACGACGCACACTTTGCATGACGTTTCTGAGGAATAGTGGTTCGACAAAACTGACATAGCCAAATGTCATGATCAAGCCAAAGGTCCACATCCCAAGAAAAGCTCCGATCCCAAGGTGCATTCCTACGCCCAAGAAAAGGACGAACGGCCGCAGGGTCCTGTTCCAGACCAGGGCAGCAAAGCTCAACTCCCACAGCACCGTTGCGGGCGTGATGACGTCAATAATGAATGGCCACCGTGCCAAGAAAGTCAGGTCGAGCGACTGATACTCATAGTTCGCGATAGCGTTCCAGATTGCCGTGCCATTCCACCAGGTTTCTCCTTGAAGTTTTGACAGTCCTGCAAAGAAGTAGATCACACAAAAATGAATTTGAATGAGCCTGGTGGCCACACTGGTCATTGGCGAAGGCTTTGGCGAACCGTCACGACGCTGTCGAGTGCGAAGCCAAGCATCCACAGAAAGATGATCGCCGCAAGGCGCGAGCATCAAGTACATCGTCAACAGACAGAGTATCTGATCCAAACCAAAGTTGGCGAGCAGAGCCCGGTGCGAGTACGAAATGGCGATGCACCAAGCCAGTATCGACGTAACTCGCGTGTAGGCCCCAAGGAAGAAAGCCAACACGAGCACACAACACAGCACGTGAACTGGCAGCATCCAGTCATCTGGAACGTACCACCAAAAACTCGGCGCAAATCCTCTGGATGCTTGAAGGCCGCTGATCAGTCCTTCCCCATTGAATCCGTTCCTTCCGAAGAAAGCATCGAGATTCAAGCCCCAGACCAAGATGGAATAAAACAACATTCCGCCGGTCAACAGCCTGATAACGCTCAGCGAAAATGAGTCCTTTGGCGTGAACCAAAACCGATCCCAGGCATTCGCTGCCCCTTTGAATCGGGAGATGACTAACTGCCAGACGTTGGGAAACATGAGTGCCGCCTACGGATCCGTCGTACTTAAGGAACTGGCCGATTGAGTTGGCGACCGCAGTGAATATGTCCCTAGCTGATTGACCAAGTACTTGCTGGGGTCAGTCAGCTGACGTCCCGCCAGAATCTCTTCACGAGTGCTCAGTTCGTGAACGACGTATGAAAGTTCGACCTTGTCTGCGCCATATTGTTCAAGTAGCGGGAGTGCGTACGTCCCGGCAACGGACTGACGCAGCTCAACTTGGCTTTCAGGAAGGCTGCCCAAAAACTCGGTTAGCATGAAGTAACGGTGGTAAAGCAACCGGGGCCGATGCCTCGACTTGTCGGGAATTCTCCCCCAAATTCGATCGCCGTTTTCCATCACGGCGGTATATTCGATCAACGAGCTGGAACCTGGATCCGGTGCAAAGAAATGGTATCCGTGATTTAGAAAAGTGAACTGTAAGTAGGGTTCGACACAGGCAAAAACACGGCCAGCAGTGGCTGGCGCTGGCGGCACCGAAGCGGGGGCAGCAGCCACAGCAATCAAATGAAAAAGAATGCAGCAACTGCCAACGAGCTTGACCCATCTTATGGCCAGACTTTTGGTACGAGATCCGCTCACAGTTACCTCAAAATACCTGAGTGAGAAGAGGCGGCGACCCTTCGATCGCCGCCCTTTTTCGCTGGAACCCAAAATCCCAAGAACCGGGACTCAGTTACAACACGGCTGCCTTGCTTTTTGACTTCTGCACCAAACGAATGTTGGGCTTCGCCTTTTCATCCAAAACAAGTCCGTCACCGTCCAAGCGGACTTCGATCTTAGTGACGTTGTTCGCCTCAACGCGGGCGGTGCCACTGAGTTCTTGTCCATTGAGGGAAACTTGAATGGGATAACCGTAGGCCACACCTGCTTTGCGAATGGGAATGCGCCAGCTGCGAACTTCGCCGGACTGGTTCTTCATGACCTTCCCTTTTAGCGTCACCGTGGCCTTGGCAGGAACTTTAAGCTCCAGCTTGGCATACAAAGCCAGGCTCGAGCCAGCGGTTGGTTCCGACAGCCTTTGCGCCAAGAGTCGTTTGCCGTTGACTGCGAACGAATAGTGCGTTGTCTGCCCGGACTTCAGCGTAACTCGCCGCATTTGAACAACACCGTCTACTTCGACTTTGATGCTGTAAGGGTACTCCACATCGGCTGACTTCAGCGGCACATTCCAGGACCGTTGCGCGCCGGCGATATTCATCCTGCGACCCTCGAGCGAAACGGTGGCGCCGGTTGGAACATCCAACTTGAGCAACGCCTTAGGCTGGCTAGACGACGCGGTATTGGAGGCCGTGTAACACTTGCCATTGATGCAGATCGGGCCTGACTTCGGCATCTTGTGTATTGCCGGCTGATGATGAATCACCGGTTGATGGTGAATCACTGGCTGATGAACCACGGGATGGTGGACCACAGGCGCGTGGATTACATGCGGCTTGTGATAGACGATTTGTGGGGGACAGTAGTGTATGGGCTTGTGGTAGTGAATGTGGACCCCGCTTGATCCGCTGGACCCGTGGCTCCCCCAAGACCCACTGCTGCCCGATGAACCGCTACTACCTGAAGAGCCGCTTGAACCACTGCTGCCCCAAGACCCGCTGCTTCCAGAAGATCCACGGCTGCCACTTGATCCGCTGCTACCACTCGAACCACTGCTGCCGTGGCTGCCCCAAGAGCCGCTTGATCCACTGGACCCACTGCTACCGCGAGATTTGCCGCGTCTAAACAGACCTCCGTACGTTTCATCCATTTGCAGCGTCAGCACTGAGAATGCTAAGCCAAACAGCAGTGCCCGTTTGGCAAAAGAATGTTTCGAATTCCGTCGTGAAAAAATCATGTTTTTCTCCATCTCCTCGAACTTCATGTTTAAAACTCAAAGCAAGAACCTCTTCGTCCGAAACCAACCTCCTTTCATACTGGTGCACTAGTTGTTTTCTATCTCCACAAGTCAGGGCAGAGACTACGCCTAACGTTGGCGCATTACAACGCCCCGCCGTGGAACTAGAGGTAGCACCGGAAATGCACCACGATGAACCGCAAGTTCCCTGGTTATTGCGTGGCGATTTCAATCGGACTCGATATCCGCTCGGCGCGTCTGCACCTCTGCAGAGCTAAGTAGGTCGCACTCCGCAGAGGTGTTCAGCTTGCTACCCGGCAGTTCTTCTCAACCTGCTGGAGTGCAGGCTTCAGCCGCCTGAAGGCTGGCTCCAACAGTATCAGAGATTCGCGAAGAAGAAGCAGGGCTTCAAGTAAGGCTGCCGGACGTCGAGGAAAGGCGTAGCTTCGACAGGGCTCAACCGCTCAGGTGGAACTCGCCTGCGCCTCCGGCTACGGGTCAAACAAGTCGATTGAACAGAATTGGTCAAACGAGATGGTTGAATCAACAGGCTTCGTGACTTGGCTACTGGCCGGCGAGGAGCTCGTCGACCAAAGTCGCCAGTGTTTTCGATGGGATGGCAAGCGTCTGGTGCTTGTGAAACCTTGCGATGTTCATGCCGATGACGTTTCCCCGACGGTCAATGACGGGACTTCCACACTGCTGGGCTGTAATCAAAGCATCGTGGCCGAAGACTTCTGGAAAACCGGTGCGGCGGTGACTGAGCGGTCCCGCGCTGTCGAAGGCTCGCCAGTAGCTTGCGCCCGACGGGAAGACGAGTGTTTCGGTTGATTGGTTGTGGCGCACCGTCACTTGTACCAAGTCCCCAGCGATCAGGTCTTCTGTGGCGGCTCGCCAAGTTTTCTTGTCTTGCGTACCGACTCCGTTCACGTGGGAAATGACGTCGCCATGCTTCAATCGTCCATCCGAGTAGGAATACCACTCCAGCGGATTGCTGCTGTCGTCCGGCGTTGCGAATTCCTCGCCGACGTCAATACGGATGCCAAGCTCAGTGGGGTTCACATCAAAGGCTCCGACTCCGCCGGGATGAGCGTTGACACGAAACGCTCCTATGGTGCTCACCGTTCCGCTGATTGGGTTCTCGTCAGGCGATATCAGCGCAGAGATCAATTCTCCCTGTCGATAGTCGATGTCAGTGGCGAGTTGCAGTGTCGGCATCGATCTGTCATCAACTCGGAGCAGTGCGACGTCATGAGTGTGTGAATCAGCAATGATTTCGGCAGGCAACTCCAATCCGCTTTCCAGACGGCAGCTGATGTCTCCGAAACGCTTTCCATTGTGGAGCAGAATCTCTGATCGCTTGGTGGCGACCACACCTTCTCGCACGACGATGCCCATCGCAACCGCCTTGCCATCGACAGTGACCTGAACGAGCGAACGACGGAAATGTGAAAGGTTCTGCGAGCCGGGCAAAGGTATCCCGCGGTTGGGATCAATTGGCCTCTGGTTGTCGCCAAGAATCCCAAGGTCATCGAGTTCTCGTCGTGTCACGGTCAACAGCCGCAGTGCCCGATGGGAAACGCAAAGTTGTGGTACACGGCTCGACGAGGTGATCGGGCCTCGAATGCTGGCTCGGAGAATGCCAATGATCTCACCGTCCAGGTTGAACAATGGACTGCCCGAATCGCCCGGCACCGCCGGGCATGCCGCGTACACGCCACAGTCAGACACACCGACGACTTGTCCCAAACGCAGTACGGGTGAGAGCAGCTGGTCGTCACGCGTCGTCACGCCAGGATAACCCAATAGAAAGCAGGGTTCTTCCACGGACGGATTCCCGGACAACTTCAGCGAAACCGCTGGCCAAGGTCCAGACGCGTGAATACGGATCAATGACCACTCGGGACCACCCCATGTATCGAACACCGTTTCAAGGGTAGCCTGTTGCCTGCGTCCATCTGGGAGCAATACGTCCAGTTCTGTCCCCGGCTGCTGGTCGTGGTGGCAATGCGTCAGAATCAGGCCTTCCTTGTCAAAGATGACTCCGGTTGTGGGAGTTCTGTTTTTCTCACGCCAACCTAGCAGCACAACAGAGGGTCGAACCCTTTCCAGCACCGCTAACAGTTTCGATTCTAGTTTCAATGCAGATAGTTGTTCGATTCCGGAATCTGCTTGCTGCGAGTAACCTATGGCTGCCCCGGTCGACAACAGTACGGCAACTGCGAAGAAAAGCAATCTTGGTCGAGTACCTGCCTTGGACCTTAACGCGATCATTCTCGGTTTCTCCTTTGCGGTTTTCGTTGGCAACATCCGAGTCAACGGGCGGTGACCGAACTTGGATGACTGTCTATTTAGTTTGCGGATCTGCGACCCAATTGAACGATTCGAGTCCAAGGAACTCGATGCCTGGAACGATCAGTGGTGATGATTCTTCAAGATCGATTTCGTAGATGACCAAGCGTGCATTCGCCTCTGGGATCGGTGCGAGAAAGGGGGCCGCCCGGCTCTCCAATCCAGCTGCCTCCGATACCCAGTCGACGAGCCCAACAAGGATCTGCTTGCTATCTGGGGACCAACTGAAACAGGTGGGGTGCGCCGACAGATCACTGGCTGTCGAATGAAGAACTCGTGACTGTTTCGAAGTCCGATCTAGGAGCCTCAGCGACGCGTGATGTCCGTCGTTGAGGATGAACGCGGCCTGTTCCGCGTTCGGCGACAGTCGAACATTAGCCACCGTTCCTTCACCTTCGTGCAGCAAGTCGCGTTCGCCTTCAATTCCCCGAGAAAGTGTGATTCGATGGCGACTTGCACTGCCGAAACGATTCCAGCTTCGCAAGAACCACGTACCGTCCGACGAACAGTCAGTGACATGACCATCGGATACACGCCACAGTGATCTTTCTTGACTGCCTGCTTCGGAATCTGTGGAGTCCAGCGCGGGTTCGCTGCCGCCTGCCACGCGGTTGGCCAGCTTTTCCGGCGTTTTCCATTGACCATCTTGGAGTTCAAAGTAGCGATCATTGATGATCAATTGGTTTCCTTGAGGTTGCCATGCCATGGGGCCAGCGACAGTCGAGACTCGCCAGAGATTCTCTCCCTTCCAGTCACAAGCCCACGTTCCGCTAAGGTGAGATTCCGGGTGGGTTCCGCGAAAGGACAAGTACTTGCCACTGTGCGACAGACAGGGATGAGTTGCCCAGCCGATGAGCGGCTGCCAACGTCCGGTGTTTGGATCGAAGCGGACCACGTCTGAGCTGGTACGCGCGGATGAACCATCGTTCCATACCGCACGTGCGTACACCGTGCCCGATGCAGAATTGCGCCACAACGGAAACGGCTTGATAGCGGGTGCGTGGCTGAGCCTGCTAGTCGAGCGATCCGGACCCAAGGTGTCACCATGAGGGTCGCTGGCTTGCAAGGCGATTGTAGCCGGTGCGCTTCCCGGGGGATGCTCGCCTTCATTCGTTTCGGACACAGCACTCTGTGAGACGCTTTCTCGTTGTGCGTTCGCTGCCGACTGAGGTGTTGTGCTCGCCCCCGGCCTGCGAACCACGAAGAAGGTTCCAAGGACAACTGCTACGGTCAGCAGCGTTGCTCCGATAGCAATCAATGGCCAGCGCAGTGAGCTGTAGGTAGACATCATCCATGGTCGGTGAGGTACCTTCAGTGATGCCGGATGTTGCTGATAGGCCAGCTCGTTGGACAAATAGTTGCGGACCTCGCGCGCTGAATCAAATCGGTCCGCGGGGTTCTTTTCGAGCAGCCGGTGAACAAAGCGCGCCAGCCATTCCGGGATGTCCGAATTGATTTGACGAATCGGCCGAGGGTCTGTTGAGCTAATTCGTTGGATTACGCCCAACGTTGTCCCCGCACGAAACGGCGGATGGCCAGTGCACATCGCATACATCACACTGCCCAGGCTGAACAAGTCAGAGCGACCATCGAGCGGCTCGCCGCGAGACTGCTCAGGCGACATGTACTGCGGCGTTCCGGCAATGATCCCACTGCGAGTCATGGAAACGTCATCCGCCACCTGCGCTAGTCCAAAATCCGACACGCGAACCCGTTCGACTCCGTTTTCGAGCAGGATATTTGAGGGCTTGACGTCACGATGAATGATCCCCTGCTCGTGTGCACATGACAGTGCATCGGCAATCTGCATCGAGATTCTAACGACTTCTTGTGTCGCCAAGGGACCATCGTTGTCGACACGTTGTTGTAGAGACCGACCGGCGATGTACTGCATGACGATGTACGGAAGCCCCCGGTATTCGTCGACGTTGTGCACGGCAACGACATGGTCGTGAGAAACCGCCGCAATTGCCCGTCCTTCTCGTTCAAAACGTTTTCTCGCCGAGCCGCTGGTGGAAAACGTGGGTGCGAGGATCTTGATGGCGACGAATCGGTTCAGTCGCGTGTCCAGCGCCTTCAAGACCATGCCAGTCCCTCCGCATCCGATGACGCTAAGAACTTCGTAGAGACCAATGCGTCCGAGCATCTTGGGGTCGTCGGTTGGTCCCAGAATGCTCTTTAGGTAGTCCTGGCTAATCGTCTCTAGATCCGGGGGAGCCGTCTTGTCCGTCAGGCTCGCTCCAGCCAGATGGTCACGAGTTTCGAACCAAAGTTCATTTGCAGCTGTGACGTGCTCGAGCCGACGCTGGCAATCGGCACACTGCGACAAGTGCGCTTCGATGGCACTTCCACACTGGCCCTCTGCCAGCAGAAACTCGCTTAGTTCGGCTTTCGTCAGGCACTGATCTGGTTGTTGTTGCATTGTTCCAGCTATCTATCCACGGGAATATCGCTATCGGAAAGTCGTCCGACGACTTCTTTCATTCGCGCCATGACGCGACACTTGGCGGCATAGACCGCGCCGACCGACATTTGCAAATCGTGCGCGACCTCTGCCGGTCGCTTCCCTTCAATTCCTGTTCGCCAAAATGCCTGCCAGGTCCTCGGCTCAATTTGCGCCTTGACGACGCTTGCCGCCCACTGGAACAGACCTCGTCGGTACTCCAGCAAGAGAGCGGAACTTGTGCCCTCGTCCTGCTGCTCTATGTCCAAAGAAACGTCAGCCAGTTCAGTAGGCCGCTGGTGTTTTCGCTTGTCCCGCAGTGCTTTTGCGGCCAGGTTGCGGGTCACACGAAACAACCAGCCTCGGAAACTTCCTTTTTCTCGACCGTTATCCCAGTCGAGAATGCTGTTGTGGACGGCGATCAAGACCTGTTGCGTCACGTCGCTCGCGTCAGCGTCCTGCAGTCCTCGACTCTTCGCGAATCGAAAGATTGCTGGCTTGTAGATGCTGAGAAACGTCTCCCAAGCCGTATCGGAATCGATCTCCCGCAAGCGATCGAGCAGGTCTTGTTGCGTGTCAGGCAGACCTACCATCGTTGGTCACTCGGCAACGTGTAAAGAGATCAGATCGAATCGACGAACTATATACTTCTACCTCGACAACTCGATTTCTCACGCGCGGAGCAGAATTTTATTGACATCTCAGGTCGAGCTGAGCCTGATCTTCGAGCAATTCATGCGGCCAGAATTGGTTTGCTCGCTATGTACGGAATCCCGGGAACTGGCTATCATCTCACAGAACCTAAGAGACTGACCTTGTGTCGGTTCCGAAAAGCTCATTTTCCGCCATGCAATTCGCCTGATCGTTGCCAGTATTGGCCAGTTGAGGAGGGTAAGCGAATGGCTAGCGGCTTCATTGGAAATGAAGTGCCCCGTAAGGGGTTGCGGGTTCGAGTCCCGTGCCCTCCGCTCCGAGGGGTATCTACGATGCCCTGAATTCAGAACGCCGAAGTTGGACTATCTTCCGACTTGCGGCGTTTTCTTATGGCTGTTCTCGCCCCCACAAAGTACGGCGCGTCTGGTCGTCAACGCGACGACGGTTCCACCGAGAAAAAGTGGAGAACAAGTTGAGGACAAGCAGTGTCTGGTGTTGGCCGCAGTGCTCGAAGGCGCGCGAGCCCAACGCGCCTTGTCCCAACGATTTCCGAGCCCTTGGTTCCTAGGTCAGTCTGTACACCGCAGTTCGAAGGCACGCCGTTCCAATGCCGCACGAGACAGACAACTTTCGCATTTCGTTGGCCGCGCTATTACGCCGATTCAAGAAGCCAATTTCGCTGACGATGGCGCTGGTCTTGGCGGAGTCCACGCTGGGGCTTCTGTTCCCGCTGTTCATCGGCTTCGCGATTAATGGGCTGCTGGTCCAATCCTACAACGGGGTCGCTGCCCTGGGTGGGCTGGGCGCGCTGGCGCTCGCCGTCGGTACCTGGCGGCGCTATTACGACACGCGGGCTTACGCGCGCATTTACGAGGAACTAGGCAATGAACTGGTCGCCAGCGAACAACAGAAAGACGTCCAAGTATCGGCTGTTGTTGCGCGGACTTCCATGTTGACGGAATTTGTTGAGTTCCTTGAGAATTCGATGCCTTCTATTGTGTCCAGCTCCATTGGATTGGTCGGTACGTTGGCGATCCTGGCCAGTCTCAACGTCGCGGTATTTGTGGCCTGCATGGCCCTATTCCTGGCCATGTTAGTGCTGTACTGGCTGACCGGCCCCAGGAACATGGCTTTGAATCGTGGATACAACGATGAATTGGAGCGACGAGTCTCAGTACTGGAATCTCAAAACCCGAGCGAGATCAACTCCCATTTCCGATCGCTAATGACCTGGAATATCAAACTCTCCGATCTAGAAACTGCAAATTACGGGTTGATCTGGGTAGGAGTAATTGGATTGTTCGTCTTTGCCCCGATTTCCGTCATCCAGGGTGGAGTGACCAACTACGGCATGGTCTTTTCGATTCTGATGTACGTCTTTCAGTTTATCGAAAGTGTCACGTTGCTCCCGTTGTTTATTCAGCAGATCATTCGGCTCAAGGAAATTGCGGGCCGTCTCAGTGGCGAGTCGCAATAGTCCCAGAGCCTGCGGATCGCCAAGTCCCCACTTGCAACAAACCCTGAGCTCGATGAGGACCGCAGGAAAACGTTTCCCCTAAAGGGGCAGTTGCTCTATAGTATTAAAATGAGTGGCGTTGTAACGAATTCGGCGATGCAGTGTCCGCCGCCACGCCGAATTGGCAATCTTTAGTTGGGCGGATTTGCAGAACCGCTCTTTGGACGGTCAGTGCGGATGCTAAAACGGCGCTGACAACTAACCAGTGTGGCGAAGACACACGTTACCTTGTGACAGGGCAGTTCCATGACCAAATCGCTCTCGCCGCGGAAACTCCTGAGCATGCTTGCTTGTGTGGTCGGAATGAGTAGCCTTTCGACCGCCAATGCCCAAGTCGTCCAACTGCCCAGCTTCCGCAATTTCAGTTACACCGGTTCGGCCTGGGTACCTGACGCGGGAACAGGGACCTTTGGCGGCAATCGATATTCGTCATCCGGCAGCACCTCGCGTGGAATCGGTCCTTACGGTGGTCGCGCCATTGGAGGTTCCCGTGGTGGGAGTTCTCTCAGCGCGTCCGTCCAGATCATTGACTTGCAAGCCATGGATGACGCAATCTTAAACGCGAATGTAGCACGCGATCCCAAAGCTAAATCAATTATCTCCGCGGGGTCTCCCGCAGCCGGTGGCGGCCGAAAATTCCTAACCGGATTGGACGCTGGACCCTATGGAGGAGACAAGGAAGTCCAAACGCATGATCCCAACGAATGGAATCGAGCACTGGCGGGCCACAATAACTTGGGCCTACCCGCAGTCAGTCCGTCTCAGGCCGAGTCCGATATCCGCTACTACTTGCGGAAGGGCAAGGAGGCGGAGCGCGGAGGCCGCATCTTGGCGTCGCGCGTCTACTACCGCATGGCGGTCGAGGCAATGACGCCCGACATCTTGGAACGCTACAAGAGAATCTTGGACGAGCGCAAGGAG
>JANQOL010000392.1 GCA_028289675.1 Pirellulaceae bacterium | reverse complement strand
ACGTCCGGCAGGAAGTGCATTTCGATGCGTAGCTGACCGTTGCCTTCGCATTTTTCGCAGCGGCCACCTGGTACGTTGAAGGAGAATTGGCGGGGCGTGTATCCCAGTGCCCGCGCGGCTGGCAATTGCGAATAAAGTTGCCGAATCAAATCAAATACGCCAGTGTACGTGGCAGGCGTCGAGCTCGGGTTGGATCCCAGCGGACTTTGGTCAACTCGAATGACCTTGTCGACCAGCTTGGTGCCCTCGATCGATTCGAAGTCGCTTTTCTTGGTGGCCTGCTTGGCCAGGCGCTTGACCATGGCCGGGTAGAGAACTTCGTTGATGAGCGTGCTCTTGCCACTGCCGCTGGGCCCCGTGATGACGATGAACTTGCCAAGTGGAAAATCGATGTCCACGTTCTTCAAGTTGTTCGCACGAGCGCCCCGCAACGAGATACAGCCCAAGTCCTCGGCCCGTCGGTGTTTGGGGACTGGAATCTTTTCCTTGTCGCTCAAAAACGGGCCAGTCACACTCTGCTTGGAACGGGCAATTTGTTTGGCTGAACCACTGACGACCAACTCGCCTCCAAAGCGGCCCGCCGCAGGTCCAAAGTCGCAGACACGATCACTGCTCTCGATTACATCTCGATCGTGCTCAACCACGATCAAGGTGTTGCCAATGTCGCGCAGTTTTTGCAAGGCACCGATTAGGCGGACATTATCGCGCGGATGTAGCCCGATGGTCGGTTCGTCCAACACATACAGCACGCCGCAGAGCCCACTGCCTAGCTGGCTGGATAGGCGAATCCGCTGCGACTCGCCACCACTTAGTGTGTTGGCGGGGCGGGAGAGCGACAGGTAATCCAGCCCGACATCCAACAGGAATTCCGTGCGGGCCAACAGTTCACGGACCAGTTCGCCGGCAATCTGTTGTTCACGCTTATTAAGCTTCCAGGAAGCGACTTGGCCATGCAGCCATTTGAGTGTGCCCTGCGTGTAATCGCCGACGGTCAGCCCACGGAAGCGGGCCGCCGCCGCGTCCGGATTGAGCCGGGAGCCATCGCAGGCAGAACAAGCAACCTCGGCCACGAACGGGTTCAATTTGGAACGTAGCTGTGGACTGAGTCGAGCCGCGTGTTCCAGCGCCGGGAACAACCCCTTCCACTGGAATTCAAACTTAACTCCCTTGGCCGTTTCGATCTCGTACCAGCGTTCGGCCGTGCCGTGCAGCAAGTGCCGACGTTGTCCGGCGGTCAATTCCGAGACGGGGACATCCATCCGAATGCCCACGGCTTTGCAGAAGGCCGTCAGCATTGGCGAGGCCAATTCGGTACAGGGTAGCGCGGACGCTGACGAATCGTCCAAGCCCGGCCACAATCGAATCGCGCCTTGATTTAAACTCAGCTGAGCATCTAACAGCAAGGCTGGACTGGTGCCCGTCTGTGTGCCGAGACCTTCGCACTCGTTACACCACCCCAGCGGCGAATTGAACGAGAACGAGTGCGGCGTCAGTGGCTGCAAACTGTAGCCGCAAGCGCGGCAAGCCAAGTGCTGGCTGTGGCGAATCGCCGTCCAATGGATTTCTTCTTGATCGTCGCGTGGCTCCACGGCCAGTAGATTCCCGTTGCCCAGCGACAAAGCCAGCTCAACACTCTCAGCGATACGGCTGCGATTCTTCGCAGAAACGGTCACTCGATCGACAACGGCTTCGATGTCATAGGAAACAGTCGACGACAGGGGAGGCACATCGTCCAGCGAATGTGTCCGTCCGTTGATCCGCACCCGCACCAGCCCCGAGGACTTGAGGTCTTGCCAGAGCAGGTCTGGGTCATGCGTAGGCTGCCATTTGAGCGGAGCGGTCAGCACCAAACGTGTGCCGTCCTCGTAAGCCAGCAGATGGTTGGTAATGTCGTCGGCGGTTTGGTTAGACACCGGTTGATCGCACTCAGGGCAATGCGGTTCACCCAGCCGGGCCATCAGGACACGCAAATAGTCATAGATCTCCGTCACGGTGCCGACGGTGCTGCGCGGATTGTGGGCGACGCTCTTTTGTTCAATAGCGATCGCAGGTGCCAAGCCTTCGATGCGCTCGACTTTGGGCTTGGGCATTTGCCCCACGAATTGCCGCGCGTAGGAGGAGAGGCTTTCCACATAACGGCGTTGCCCCTCGGCATAGATCGTGTCCATGGCCAACGAACTCTTGCCGCTGCCGCTGGGACCGCAAAAGACCGAGAGCGCGTGATGCGGGATCTCCAGAGTGACGTCCTTGAGATTGTGCTCCATGGCACCGGATACCGACAGTGCTTTCGTCGGCAAAGGTACTTTGCTGCGGGCGGGCTTTTTGGGCGCGGCTTTCTTGCGCGACGGCCGAATGGGCTTGGCGGACAGATGCTTGGCCAAGGACTGGCCGGTATGAGAGCGCGAGCACCGGACGATCTCATCGGGAGTGCCTTCGAACACGACTTCGCCGCCCGCCTCTCCGCCTTCGGGGCCAATGTCGATGAGCCAATCTGCTGCCTTGATCACATCCAAATTGTGTTCAATGACTAGCACCGTGTTGCCGCGATCAACCAGGTCTTGCAGCACGTTGAGCAACAGTCGGATATCGTGAAAATGAAGCCCCGTAGTCGGTTCGTCCAGCAAATAAAGTGTGCGGCCAGTATCGCGTCGTGCCAACTCCTTGGCCAGCTTGATACGCTGAGCTTCACCACCTGATAGTGTTGGCGAAGGTTGTCCCAATTTGATGTAGTCCAGCCCAACATCGTGCAAGGTCTGAAGTTTGCTGGAGATCTTGGGGACGTTTTCAAACAACTTAAGCGCTTGCTGGATGTCCATGTTGAGCACGTCGGCAATCGACTGCTCTTTGAATTTGACTTGCAACGTTTCATGGTTGTAGCGCTGGCCATTGCAGACGGGACAAGTCACCCACAGATCCGCCAAGAAGTCCATTTCCAAGCGATTCGATCCGTTGCCTTCGCAAGCTTCGCAGCGGCCGCCTGCAACGTTGAAACTGAAGCGTCCGGGTTGATACCCGCGCCGCTTAGCTTCCGGCAGGCCCGTGAACAGAGTGCGGATCTCGTCGAATACTTTGACATACGTTGCGGGGTTGCTACGCGGGGTGCGGCCGATCGGCGATTGGTCGATGGCAATGACTTTGTCTAAGTGTTCGATGCCTTCGAACAACTCATGTTCACCAGGTACGTCTTCGGCGGCGTGCAGCTGACGCCTTAGCACGGGGACGACGATGTCGTTGATCAATGAGCTTTTTCCAGATCCGCTCACGCCGGTGACGCATACGAATTTGCCCAAGGGAATCTCAACACTCACGTTCTTTAGATTGTTGTGAGTGGCTCCCCTGACGCGCAGGCTCAGGTCGTTGCCTGGTCGTCGCGCATCCGGTATCGGGATGGTGTCCCCACCTGATAAGAACTGTCCCGTCAAGCTCTTCTTGCTGGCTGCCAAGTCGGACAAGTTACCGCAGGTGACAATCTCGCCGCCACGGACTCCCGGACCGGGGCCGAAGTCGAGAATCAAGTCGGCCGCCCGCATCGTGTCTTCATCGTGTTCGACCACCAACAGTGAATTGCCTTGATCGCGAAGTGCCTTGAGCGAATCGATCAAGCGGTCATTGTCGCGTGGGTGGAGCCCAATCGATGGTTCGTCCAGGACATACAGCACGCCAACCAGCCCCGAACCGATTTGGCTGGCCAGGCGTATTCGTTGCGCCTCGCCACCCGACAATGACGGAGCCGACCGACTGAGACTTAGGTAGTCCAAGCCGACGTTGAGCAGAAACTGCAGGCGGCTGCGGATTTCGCGAATTGCCTCCGATGCAATCCGTGTCTCGATTTCGTCTAATTCCAAGCCGGTCAGGAATTCCAGACACTTGTCGATCGGCAGGCTGCATAAGCTCGGTAGATTCAGCCATTCAGGCACGCCCGCCAGCTTGGCCGTAGAACGCATGCGAAGTTGTCGAGCTTGCGCGTTCAGCCGCGTCCCGCCACACGCCCCGCAGCTGCGTTTCTCCATGTACTTTTCGAAGCGTTTTCTGGCCGCGCCACTCTTGGCACCGCGGTATTGCTCCATCAACTGAGCTACGACACCTTCGAACGTGCCGCCGTATTTCATCGGGCGGCTTCCGCCTCGCCAGGTGAACGTAATGTGCCGCTCGCCCGTCCCGTACAACCACTCGCGTTGCACGGCCTCTGGCAATTCGTTCCAGGAGACTGTCAAGGATTCGCCGGACTGCAATCCGTGCTCTTTTTCAATGGATTCACTGACACTCATCAATTGGTGCCGCTGCCAGCGTCCCATGTCTTTCCAAGGCCCCAGCAACTCGATCGCACCGTTGCGAATGGACTTGTCGGGTTCCGGAATGATCAGGTCCGGTGCGAACGTGAATTGACGTCCCAAACCCTCACACACATTGCACATACCGTTGGGGCTGTTGAAGCTGAGCAATTGCGGTGTGGGCGGCAAACTGCTCTGACCGCATTGGGGGCACGCGTACTCACTGCTCATGACCAAATCAGTGGATGAAGCACGCTTGCCACGTCGCTTGGGCTTCTTCGTCTCGGACTCTACTTTCTGTTTGCTTTTCTCCTGCTCTTCATCCCAAGGAATCACGATCAGGGTGTTTTCGCCTAGACGCAACGATTCGTTCACGGCGTCCGCGATCTGCGTCCGCGGAGACGTCTTCGGGTTGTACTTGGAGACAACGACTTCAATGTCGTGCCTTTGCTGACGGTTCAGTTGCGGAGCTTCCGACAACCGGTACACTTCGCCGTCGATGCGCGCTCGCGCGTAGCCTTGACGCTGCAGTGTTTCAAAGAGATCGCGGTATTCACCTTTTTGTCCACGGACGATCGGCGCCAAAACCAGATACTCGGGCGCGTCGCCCACGCTCTGCAAACGAGCCACGATTTGGTCGCGCGTCTGCGAGGTGATTGGCACATCACCGCATTTGGAGCAAAAGCCGGTGCCTACCCGCGCGTACAGCACTCGCAGAAAGTCATAGATCTCCGTAACGGTTCCCACGGTGCTGCGCGGATTGGAACTCGTCGACTTTTGACTAATGGATATGGCTGGACTGAGGCCGCCGATATAATCCACATTGGGTTTGGGCAGCTGCCCGATGAATTGCCGCGCGTAGCTCGACAGGCTTTCCAGGTACCGTCGCTGGCCTTCGGCGTAGAGCGTGTCGAAGGCCATCGAGCTCTTGCCGCTGCCACTGACTCCAGTAAATACAATCAACTGGTTGCGGGGCAGGGAGATACTTACGTCTTGCAGATTATGTTCGCGAGCGCCACGTACTTCGATGTTCGCGCTGTCCATAACTTCTCGGTTTGTTCGCGTGGGCGTGCAGCAAAACCCATCATTGTGAGCCAAAACAATGAAAAATGAAGGCGGGCTTGACGAGGAACTAGGCCGTTTTGTGCTGTTGCATCACCGTTACCCGCCGCAGGCCGCCGCGCCCGACCATTGGGATTTGATGTTTGACACCCAAGACGCCCTATTGACCCTGCAAATCGTTACTCTTCCTTCTTCCGGCGGTGCTGGGGCACAGCGATTGCCAGCAACTCGGCTGGCGGACCACCGCCGGCGGTACTTGACCTATGAAGGAGAGATTTCCGGGAATCGGGGAAGAGTCCGACAGTGGGCTGCTGGGGAATTCCAGTGTGCCTCTCGCGTGCCAGAGCCGCAATCGCCCGCCCATCTCCAAATGACAGCACACGCCACCAGTGACGAAGCATCGGTCCGCTTAGTTTCCGACACTTTGCAGGCTCAGTTGTTGATTCCTCGCTGTCGCGTCGGCCAAAAGACTTGGCTAACCGTCAACGCCTGGAATCTGCAGCCGCCATCCGAACTCGGGAGTGGAGAGGCCGAGCTGAAGCGCTGACACCAGTTGAAAGTTGAGATGAGCCGGATAGGTGTATTGCCACTGCCCACTCAGGGGCCTGAAACCGTTGCCGTTGCCGTCGATGGATTCCTGATACCCCATAAATTTTCGGCTTTCGTAAGCCAGCTCTTTTGACGTGACATGCTTACTGAGCGAGCTGATGGCTTTCCAACAACTGACGAATCTCCGACCGAAGAACTTCAGCGGCTTCGGTCTCCCAACGGCGTAGACTGGCCACTTCGTCGTCCTGCAGTTGCCGGGCAACTAGTAACGCGTTGACGACGGCACGCTGCTGATGGGCGTCCGTGGTCTTCAGCCAGCCTCGAACGGCACCATGCAACGCGTCCTCGCCGGCCCGGCGCCAAACGTCCCGCGCCGCTTCCAATTCGTCCTCCAGCTCACGTGTTTCCACTTGCGTATCGTTCGCACCTTGGTGCGCCTCGCGATAAACCTGCGCCAAAGTCTCGAGGGCAGTCTGCAGTCCGACGTCTTCGCCGATGTAGGTCAACGCTTCGCACAGGTGCATTCGCGTAATGACGTCTTCAGGCATCGCATCGGCTTGCAACTCAAGCAACAGCTCGCGAGCGGCCGGTGTTCCGAGGTTCCACAAGTAATCGATGCCGTAGCGAAACGCTTGCTGCGTCACCTGATCGCTGTACAGTACGTCACGGAACGCCGGCAACAGATCCGGGTCCCGGCTTCGTCGAGCAGAGTATAGATAAGTTCGCGAGTACTCCATCAGCTGCTTGGCCAGCAGGTCGCGACACTGGTCTTCGTGCTGAATCATGGCGTCGGCCAACCCAGATTCATCGACTTGGTTCGCCAGTTCCGGATGTTGGTCAATGAACCGAACGGCTTTTTGAACCCACACAACGGCTGGCTCGCCACCGAACCGCAGCAACTTGGCAATGTTCGCTGCGCGACGCGCTGGCCCCGATTCTCTGCGTCCTTCGTAGGCTGCCCAAACCTGCTCGAGATCCTGCATTAGCCGTTCGCCGAGGGCGTCCACAGCGTCCGTGCTTCCCGATTCCACCAGCGCGACTAGTGCGTCCGACTCCAATTGACGGCTCAGTCCGTTCTCAGATTCATCGGACCGCGCGAGCAACTCGCTCAATTCAGTAACCCGGCTGTTGTCGCCCAACATGGTTGCGGCGATGGCAGCCGCATCTGCGGTTGCCTGCTCCGCATCACCCAGCCACTTTCTGACGATGGCCAGATGCTGCTTCTCACCGGAGTGGCCAAGCAATCGAATCGCCTGACGACGCAGGTCGGCGTCCGTCGCTTTGCTGACCAACTCTGCCAACTGGGCCGTATGAGACTTTAGGATGTGGTGGCGGCTCCCCTGGCGACTGAGGAGTCGCTCACGGTCGTACATGCGATCGAAGAACTCCTTTTCCACCACGCGGTCTGCCAGTTGCTGGCTGAGGCGCTCAACGGCGATGTTTTGGCAGTGAGGATCTTCCGAGGTGATCAGTTCCTCCCAAGGGATTTCGATGTCTCTCGCTGAGTAAAAACTGCCCCACGTACTACCCATGGGAGCTGCGGTGGCTGGCCCACTCAACACGGTTACCAAGACTTCGTTGGCGGCACCCGATGATGGTGTAATCTTCAACGGGACATCGAATTGCGCTTGCTGCGGGCGATCGACAACTCGCATCGATTGAGTCGTCTGGCCGCAACTCAAGATGTTTCCATCGGCATCCAACGCGGCAACGGATAGCGTGACGGGAAACTGCTGCGGACCGTCGAGACTGACGACATCCACCTTTGCCATCCACCCGTCATCCGTTGTATTCAGCACCAGCCGATGAGCGCGAGTCTTACCGTCAGGTAATTCAGGCACGTTGATCTGCTGTCCCTCCTCCGACGAAACCGAGATGGCGGCTACTGACTGCTCCCGGGTATCGCGCTGTTGGAGTTCCTGCCCGGGCACCACGCAATGCAGACCGGCGGGTAAGTAGGAGACGGACAGCGCCGCTTCGCCGCTCCATTGGTCCCCATCACGTTGTAGCGGTACCGACAAAAACTCGATGGCATTCCCGTCACCGTCAAACAGCAAAATGGGTTGTTCAGTGTTGGGCGATTGGCCAGGACTGCGAAGCCGGACAACCAGCTGCGACGACTTCTCAAGTGTCAGCATGACGTCCAGCTTGCCCGCGGTGACCCATCGTCCAAACGGCAAGGGTAACGACCGCAGAGTACGTAGCTTTGTTGGCTGCTCTGGAGCGGAAAACAACGCTTGCGAATTGGCGACTTGCTGCTGCGAACTGACAGCCATCGCGGATTCTTGATTGACCTGGACATCCTGAATGACGGCGCGGCTGGGGTTGTCCGCGTCAAACCAAGATGCCAGCTCCTTGAGCATCCAGTGTTTTTCGTCAACAACTTGGAAGTCATACTCGCAAACAAAGTAATCGTCGGCGGCCACGCGCACGCGCAACGGCACCATTTGTCCACCGCCCAATGTTCGCCATTGTTCGTAGTTAATCTTGAATTCACGTTCCGACGAACGTATCGATGCGTGCAATGGCACTTGCCGCTCTGCATCGATATACCAAGTGATAGACTGCGGACGAATGTGATGCACGTAGGACCAAGAGGTTGTCGCTAGCATCGTACCGTAGCCTAGTACGGTAGCCCGATCGAAACCTCGCATGCGAATGATGTTGCAATTGGTTCCGTTCCATTTCCCGCTGACAACAGAGATTTGCCGCGGCAAGCCGTTCGCTTCCACCGCAGAGCCTTCCTCGGATTCGCGGTTGGGGAAAAGCTCGGCGATACGGATGATAGGAAGATCCAACTGACATCCCAGCAGAGCATAGTCACGCAACTGGTGACCGTAGCCTGGACCGTTGCGCCCGGCTTTGGACTCTCGCATCCACAGTAGATCGTCGTCTCGATGCGCGATGGCCCACTTGTGCCGAGGAGTCACGATTCTCCGCTGTCCGACCTCGCCCAGTTTTTGCTTTCCATCGCGAGTCACCTCACAAGCGACCAGCCCTTGTTGGTCGACGAAGCACCGCTCCACGACGTCTTCACGCTGCGTATGAAACGAGTACTCGATGGATTGAAGGCCCGTCAAGTCGCGATGCAGCCAAGCCCGGTTTGCTTCGACCATTTCCCGGATAGCCATCACGGCCTGCTCGCGAGCTTGGTCCTGCTGCGCCAATTGGTCGACCACAGCCTGATCATTGATCCGCACCTGGCTAGTACTTGCGATCAAGTTGCCTTTTCCGTTTGCCGAAGCCCTGGTGTGGTCCAGTAACCACACCGCGTCCTCGATCAACCGAAAATGCATGTGCCACTGGCTTCCTTCGTGGTTGATGGAAATCCGTTGCGGCACCCACTGATCATCCTTGGCCTCCACCCATTGATCGAACACCAAGCTGCTGCCGGGTGAACGTTCGACGACGGGCACCCACCTCTGGCGGTCAACGTCCAACATAAACTGCTGCGCCGAGTGCTTGAAATAGCCGCGCCACGTGCCGTTAAGTCCATTGCCAGCTGCAATTGAAATGGATGCGTCGGCCGCTTTGGTGCGGCAGATCAAACGCACTTTCTCTCGATCTTCAAAAGAGGAGTCGATGGTCACATCGAAACGCTCCGGTTGTTCCATCAACCAATGGAACCCCGAATACAGCGTGGTACCCGTTCGCAGACTGCGGCTGGCTCGTATCCGCTGGCGGTCCAGTTGGATCGGCTGCGATTGATTTCCCAGGGCATAGGTGTAGTTCAGAGATTTCACCGAATCGGCGGGGCCTTGAATCCACCGTTTTGAGCGTTGCCGGACACGCTGCACAATCTCGTCGGCAGACAATTCCGGCCGTGCGGCATTGGCATTTGGAGTATCCGTATTGGGTCCGTGATCTGCCTGTGCCATTACGGCCAGCGGCTGGTCCAGCGCCAGCACCTGCATTCCCAATAAACCGCAGCCCAGCAAGAGCATACTGCAGACTACCAGGCCAACGATTGGTGATGACAATCGAGTGCGTCGCGGCTGATTGCTGGCCAGTAATCCGGCGATTCGCTGCTCCAGTGACCACTGGTCTCCCAGTAGACCGAGCGTGGCCAACACGCGTGGTGATTGCTTGCGCTGCGCCTGTTCGGTCAGAGAGAGCAGTGTCTGAGAGTAACTCGTAGCGGTGGTGAAACGCAGCACATGAGCATCACAGATTTCTTCCCGCAGGCGATTCATGCGTCGAGCAAGCACGTGAATCAGTGGATGCATCCAGTACATCAGTTGGACCATCCGCTGTAGCTTAGACAGCCACAAGTCACCTCGACGCACATGCCAGAACTCATGCAACAAGACTTCACGCAACTGGGATTCGGCTTGGGGTTGAAGTAGACCGCCAGGCAGCGCCACTTGAAATCGAAACCAACCGGTGACAAACGGCACCGGAATGAGTTGACCGGTGATCAGTTCGGGTGGTTGTCGGAGTTCACATTCACGCGCAACCTGCGCCGCGAGTTGTTGCACGCGCGGTTCCGTAACTGACTGCGTTTGCCGCAGGAGCGCACCTAGTCTTCGGTAACGGGCTATGCCTCGCCAACTAAGCCACAACGTACAGGCTACCCATAGCAGCAAAGCGACGGCTGCCACCGGGCCGAGCAGTTGGGCCAACAGTCCACTTACGGCCCGGCTGATCGGTTCCGGATCGCTGGTACCGACTTCGGTGGCCGGCGAAGTCGCGTTTTCGCCTCGATGGGTGTCCGGCGTCGGCAGGCTGCGCTTGGAATCGAGGGCCAGGTGTTCGTTCGACGCAGCCGGAACAGTTGCCGTTGGTGATGCCGAAGCGCTATGTTTCGGCAACGAATCAACCGGACGGTCAAGCTGCAACGGGCCGCTCAAC
>JANQOL010000733.1 GCA_028289675.1 Pirellulaceae bacterium | reverse complement strand
CTCCTTTGCTCTGAGGAGCCGAGCTTGGCTCCACAATGACACTGGATCAATTGGGCTTGCCCACCGCTTCCAGTGCGTCCGCGGCATCTGGCGCATCTCGAAAGCTGGTTCGCGAGTGGCAGGTTCACCCGGCGGGTGAAGCTCAACCAGCGCTGCGACACCGATTCTGGCAGCCAGATTTCGCGCGGCAGCCTGGCTCAGCTCAACTGCACTTTTCGCGGGCTTTGCTGCACTGGCACGCATGGCCAGCTAAGTTCCGCCAACAAATCGAAAACTGGCACGCTGGCGACGAACCTCCGACGGACGTCGAGTTGGAACAAGCAGTGGTGTCGATGCGGAACTTGTATGTCGAACTTCATGCGCTAGCGATGAGCGAAGACGATAAACTCGATCATCGCTTGCGTGAACTCCGGGGGCCGGAGATGTACATGTATCTGCTGCCGGAAATACAGCAATCCCGAAGCCTGGCCCGAGCACTAGCACTAAAAATTCGTTATCAGATTTCGCAAGGCGATTTCGATGGAGCCGTCCGATCACTGCAAGACGGCTTCCGACTGGCGACCTTTATTGGTCAAGGAGAAACGTTGGTGCAACAACTCGTGGGAATTGCCATCGCCGGCGTGATGCTTGATGAGGCCGAGGAATTGCTGCAGCAGCCAAACAGTCCCAATTTGTATTGGGCATTGGCTACGTTGCCTCGCCCGCTAATCGATGTTAATGAGTCGCTTCAATTTGAGTTGACCGCCACCCATCGGATCATTCCTGCGCTTGAGGAGGCGGCAACCTCGGATCACGGCGCGGAGTATTGGACAGAAGCTTGGGGCAATATTCTGAAGGACTTCGTTACTTTGGGAGGAGTCGACAACGACTCGAAATTGGCATTCGCGATCATTGGCGCTGCGGCCGCCGAACCGGCCAAACAGCGATTGTTGGCCGCCGGCTACGATGCAGAACGCATCGAATCGATGCCCAAATTGCAAGCCGTATTGTTGGACGCTTCGGTGGAGATTCGACATATGGGAGATGATCTAGCCAAGGCGAATTTTTTGCCGGGCACGTTGGGTGACCAGCTAAGATCGCAAGCGCAGCGGGATCTTACGAAGTGGATTCAGGAGGGGCAATTTTCGTCGGCGGGCTCGGTGCTTGTAGGGCTGCTATTTCCAGCGGTCGAGGCAGCCGCCAGCGCAGGTGTGAGGCTTCAATTTCGCATTGACCAATTGATGACCGTAGAAGCCATTCGCATGCATGCAGCAGCTCACAACGGCAAACTACCGACGAAGCTTGATCAGCTGTCTCCAGTACCAGCGCTGCCGAATCCGTTCTCGGGTGGTCCATTCTCCTACCGAGTGGAGGAGCGATCTGGAAAACAGGTGGCCGTTCTGACCGCGGAGACACCAGTCCATGTGGAATTCTTGCGGGAAATACACCTGCATCTACAAGCAAATTAGACCAGTCGCAATTCGATCGATTAAACCAACTTACTATCCGACAATTTGGAGTTCATTATGCGTGGCTTTCACCTTATCAGCGGCCTAGTCTTGGCGGTGGTTGCCTGGCAACCAGTGCACTGTATCGCGGTATCGCCTCTAGACCGTCATGCTGGCGTCCAAGACTTCGTCGACAGCCAGACCGTGCTGTTCGGTTGGATCAGTCTGGCAGATCTGGATCTGCGAGAACTGGCAAACTTCTTGAATGAAGCCGGTATTCAGCAGATCGACGCCCGGGAAATGAGCCGTGTTCAAGCGGTGCGGGAAACCTTGATCAGTCTGGACGTTGAACGCATCTATGTCATTGCCGACATGGTCTCATTGACCAGTGGACCAGTACAAATCGTCATTCCCACCGATAAACAGCAATCGGTCAAGCTGCTGATGTCCACCATGATCGATGGATCTTCTTATGAGCTGGAGGAAGCGCCAGGGGCCGTTTTGGGCGGCACAGCAATAGGCCTGAAGCTGCTGAAGGATCGTCAGGGAGAGCCAAGCGACCGGTTGCAAAATGCGATAGCCGCATGCCAAGGCGACCATGGCCTGGCCTTTGCCACGCCAGCCTATTTGCTGATGCAAGCCATGGACGTGCTCAAGTCAGCGATCTCGGAAGACGACGCTGGCGAATTGGCCGAAACCGCCGAGGCCCTCGCTCAAGTGCAATGGCTTGCTCTATCCGGCAGTTTGCCACCCAATTCCATGCGTTTTCAAATCCATACGCAATCGAAGTCAGCGGCCGAACAACTGAAGCTATTTGTCGCCAAAACGACGGCCGACCGGGCCGAAACCGCGCTACCCCTCGAGACGGATCAGGATTCCGTGGTTTTGGCGACCGACAATATTTCGGAGTCATTGCAGATGATGACCATTCTCCGCAAAGCAATCTATGGCGGAGGCTCACCCCAACAACAAAACGCCATGAAACAGATTGCCTTGGCCTTACATAACTACGCGTCCGCCAACCGGCACTTTCCACCTCAGAGTCTAGTAAGCGATGATGGCAAACGCTTGCTAAGTTGGCGTGTATTGATCCTGCCGTACTTGGAGCAAGGGGTTAGCCTGTACCAGCAGTTTCGGTTGGACGAACCATGGGATAGCCCGCACAACTTACAGGTGGCGCAGACAATTCCCGCCGTGTACCGTTCGATGGATGTGGAGCTACGGCCGGCTGAGAACGGAGCAGCACGTACCCGTATCTTGGCCCCCCTGACCAAAGACTCGGTCTTTGGACGCCCCGGTGAACCAATCTCATTCCGAGATATCACCGACGGCACGAGCAATACCATCTGGTTCGTTCAAACATACCCTGAGCAGGCCGTGATTTGGACCAAGCCCGATGATCTGATCGTGGACCCAGAGAATTCACTGCAGTCCATCTTGGGGAACATGGAGGGCTTTCACGCCAGCTACGTGGACGGTTCGGTGCACTACTTTACCGACGAGCTGAAGTCTCAAATTCTGGACGCACTACTGTCCATCTCGGGTGGGGAGGTCATTAATCGAGACGACCTCGAGTAGGTTCAACCGTTGAGGGGAGGGCGCTCCATCAACGGATGCTCACGCTATCGTGGATCACTCCGCCCAAATACCGTAGGCGGAGTGATCAACTGGAGCGAAGTAAATCGGAATCCTTACCCCTACGTGGCCGTTCGCTCCGCGAACGCGAGAACCCGAGTAAGCATCTTTCGAAGTACTCAGGCGGATCCTTGCGCCTGGTGGTCGCCACACCACTATCTTGACTTCGACCGCGCGCCAGAATTCACATTAGAAGCCGCTTCTGCCAGACTCGTCTATACTGGCTGTTCTTGCCCGAGTCGCAGAGGCGGTTCGCATGCGCATCAATGAATGCTCACCTAGGCACCCGACAGCCCTGCGAAAAAGAACACTGGTTAGAGTAGGCGCATAACAGCAAAAATCTTCATGAGTGTTTCACAGCCTAGCAAATGGATCGTCGGCGGTTGGGCCGCCGCGATCACGCTGACGGTCTTCTTCTGCAGCTCGGCTGTGCAGGCCCAGATAAAGTTCGAACAGCCCCCGATCAGCTACTACCAAACCAGATCTCAGGATCCGATGCAAAAGCTGGCGGACGCGCTTGAGGCAGGAGCGCTTGAACTGAGTTACTCGTCCAACCACGGCTGGCTCCCCAGCCTATTGCACGAGTTGGCCATCAGCGTCGAGTCGCAACTGCTGGTATTCTCGAAGACCTCGCTGCAGCTGCACAAAATCAGTCCCCGTACGCCGCGAGCACTCTATTTCAACGACAACGTGTACGTGGGCTGGTGTGTTGGCGGAGACAAAATCGAAGTGGCAGCCACAGACCCGCAATTGGGCGCGGTTTTCTACACGGTGGATCAACAGGCTACCGACAGGCCGCAAATACGGCGGGATCGAGGCCAGTGCCTGACTTGCCACGCGACCTATCGCACCCAAGCGGCTCCCGGTTATTTGGTCCGCAGTATCTTTTCAGATCACAATGGTCGCCCGCGAACTGGCACACGCACTTATGTGACGGATCACACAACCGACTTCAAAAAGCGATTTGGAGGGTGGTTCGTTACCGGCGATCATGGAGATATGCGACACATGGGCAACGTTATTGCCCGCGATCGTGCCGATCCGGAACTGCTAGAGCGCGACGAGGGCGCCAACGTGCGTTCGTTGGCCGAACGATGCGACACCAGCGGCTATCTGCGCGACAGTAGCGATATCGTGGCTCTCATGGTACTTGAACACCAATCCCAGATGCACAACTTGATTGCTCGAGCCAGCATGGAAACTCGTGTCGCCTTGCACTACGATCGTGGCATCAATGAAGCCCTCGGGCGGCCATTGGATACTGTGAGCCCATCATCCAAACGCCGCATTCAAACGGCAGGTGAAAAGCTGATACGGTACCTGCTGTTTGCCGATGAAATACCGCTGACTGGCCCCATCGAGGGTACGCCTGCATACCGGGAACAATTCGAGAAAGACCGGCGATTCGTGCGTTTGGATTCGCGGGGTAGAAGCCTGCGCCAATTCGACTTGAAAACTCGAATGTTCAAAGTTCCGTGCAGCTACCTAATCTACTCATCCGCTTGGGCTGAATTACCGGAACCGATGGCGACCTTTGTCAGACAGCGGCTGTCGGAAATCTTGTTTGCTCCGGCGGCGGTACCTGGCTACGAACACTTGAGCAAACAGGATCGGCAGACGGTGCGTGAGATTCTGCACGATACCTACCCGGGCTATCTGATCGAAACCAACTCAAAATCTACGACCGATTAGAACCTTCAACAAAGCAGAACCACGGCAGACTAATAACACTGCAAAATAAAACACTGCAATGTCATTTGTTCAGGAAGGACTCCTCTGTATGCACAGTAATTTGGTACTCGTCTTCACCAGTCCTGATCGTCCGGGCATCGTTGAACGGCTTACGACGGTAGTCGTCCAGCACGGAGGGAATTGGATCGAGAGTCGCCTGACACGGCTGGGCGGAGACTTCGCCGGTTTGGCGCTGGTGTCCGTCGCGGAGGCCCGCCAGCCGGAGCTGACAACCGCGCTATTGGACTTGCAGGGCGATGGATTGCACATTCATGTCAAACCCGCACAACCAGAAGACACGCCGGCAGACACTCGGCTACACCAGTTGACACTGACCGGCGCCGATCACGAAGGCATTGTGCATCGAGTGACGAGTCACTTGGCCGCCCAGCAGATCAACGTTGAAGAAATGGAAACCAGCGTCGAGCTGGCTCCCACGACCGGGACGCCATTGTTCAACATGCATTGCCGCCTCAGACTACCCGATCCGTGTGACTGTGCCGCTTTGGAACAACAATTGTCCGCGCTGGCGGACGAATTGTCTGTCGACATTCAGCTTTCCGGCTAGGTCTAGTCGAACTCTTCCACTTGCGGCAAGTCACTTAGCGACTCCAAGCCCGCCAGCTCGGTCAATTTGGTGGTGGGATAATAGTGTTGGGTCGCTTGTTTGCCTTCGCCCTCGCGTCGCATCTCGACCAACTGCCGGCGAACCAATTGACTCAGCACGGCTCCACTCGGCATCGAGCGCTGTTTCTCCAAGTCTTGTCGGGAGATCCCAGGCTGATATGCAATCAGAGCCAGACAGTCTACTGCGGCTTGGTTCAGTCGAATCGCTTTGACCTGACCGTAAAATCGCTCGCGCATGAACTCCATGTCTGGAGCCAGCCCCATACGAAAGCCGGCCGGTTCCTCATGCACGCGAATCGCTCGCTGCGACCGCTCGTAGTTAGCGTTAAGCTCCGCCACCAGCTGACCGATCTCCTCGACGGACACGCCACGCATCAAGCCTGCCAGTTCTTCCGCCGACAAGGGCTCTTGGTCGGGTCGCCCCACAAACAACACGGCTTCCAGAATCGACTCTGGCGTTACCGGGCACAATTGCTCGTCGCCGGAGTCTTCATCTTCAGGCGTAAAGACTCCTAATTCGGTGGCCTGGTCGGCGCCGGAGGTCGTCCCCAACATGTCCGCGTAAGTCTGGCTCAATTCCTCGAGAGAGAGACCTTCCTCGGACTCGTCTTCCAGGAAGCCGCCGCTTGCCGGATCCGGTTGTGCCGCAGGCGGCGCTTCGTTGGTGGAGTTGTCCGATGACGAATCCCGTTCCGGCCGATCACTCATCATCGCACTCCTTCGGGCTTCAACAATGTCCCAACCGTGGGAATCCAAATCAGTCGCTGGTGACCGCCGTAGATGGTTGAGGCGAAGAGTCCGCCGACAGCGATGCGGGTTCGGCCGTTTCCTCAGCGGTCGTCAACTCGTCCGGTTGCGTTTGGCCGGTCTTGGTATCGGCATCATTCAGCAAGCGGTCGAGAATTCCATTGACAAATTGGCTGGATTGCCGGTCGCCATATCGCTTGGCCAGCTCGATGGCTTCGTTGATAACCACGCGTCCCGGCGTGTCAGTCATCAGCAGTTCGTAGGTCCCTAAACGCAGCACATTGCGGTCAATGGCCGCCATTCGACGTAACGACCAATTCTTGGCGCAAGCCGACAGAGCTTTGTCAATCTCCCAGCGATTTTTGAGCACGTTCCGCCACAAATGCGTGGCGAAATCAATCAACGGTTGATTATCCCGCAAGCGAGCGGACAAAAACGTCTCTGCCACAGAGGCATCCTGATCCGGGTTCAAATCGTCTTCGTAGAGCAGCTGGAGCACCACTTCACGGGCACGTCGGCGGGTTGACATCGGCAATGACTAGTTCTGCAGGAAAAAAAGACTGGTACTGGATGTGTCCAGCGGGCAGGTCAATGAAGATGGTAACCGGAGATTCCTGTGAGTCCAGCCTGATTTATGGACGGGGCCAATGGACCGCCGCCGGAATAACTCGGTTAGTCCGGCAGTTCATCCCAACATGAGGTTGCCCGCGAGTGGCACCCAGAAACCAGCGGTCCAGGGAGAAAGTGGCTCGGTCGAGAGCCCCTGAATATCAAGCTGGACTCAAGGTGAAGTTATGGCCGACAACTTGGGCACCAGTCATTGCAGCATGGCTAGTACGGCCTCGGCGGTTTCCCGTCCTTTGTTGCCCACGTTGCCACCGGCGCGGTGAATCGCTTGTTCCAGAGTGTTGCAAGTGAGCAGCCCAAAGCCGACCGGTTTGCCGGTCTCCATCATCAAGGCCATCAACGCTTGGCTAACCGCCCGGTTGATATGTTGATCGTGAGTGGTTTCACCGCGGATCACGGCACCCAGCGTTACCACGGCGACCAACTCTGGCTGGTGGATTAGCCGTCGTGCGGCCAATGGCAATTCCCAAGCTCCGGGGACTTGCTGCACGATCGTGCGAGCTTCATCCCAACCGGCCTCGCGCAAAGTCTGCAGAGCCCCTTCGAGAAGCCGTTCCGTGATGTTGGAATTGTACGTTGAGACTGCGACTCCAATGCAGTGATCACCCATCGCGCTAATCGGCCCTCAAACTCATCAGGAATTCGGCGTTGCTTTTGCTCTTGCGCATGCGATCGGTTAGCTTCTCCATGGCGTCGGGCGGATTCATTTCTCCGAGTACCCGCCGAAGCGCGGCCACGCGTTTGTACTCCTCGGCGTCCATCAGAATCTCTTCGCGTCGAGTGCCACTGGCATTGATGTCGATGGCGGGCCAGATACGGCGGTCGACGAGCGCGCGATCCAGCATGATTTCCAGATTTCCGGTGCCTTTGAACTCTTCGAAAATGACTTCGTCCATTCGGCTGCCGGTATCGACCAGGGCTGTCGCCAAAATCGTCAACGACCCACCCTCTTCGACCTTGCGGGCCGAACCGAAAAACGATTTGGGCTTCTGCAGCGCGTTGGCGTCCAATCCACCGGTGAGCAACTTGCCACTCTGTGGACATTCACTATTCCAAGCTCGCGCGAATCGCGTGATGCTGTCTAGGAAGATGATGACGTCCACACCGTACTCGACCATCCGCTTGGCTTTTTCCAGCACCATCTGCGCCACTTGAATGTGCCGCGCCGAGGGCTCGTCAAACGTACTGCTGACGACTTCGCAATTCGGCCCGCGCACTTCGCGTTCCATGTCCGTCACTTCCTCGGGTCGCTCGTCGATGAGCAACATCATGACGTACGCGTCGGGATAGTTCCTGAGCACCGACCGCGCCATCTTTTGCATCAAAATGGTCTTGCCGGCACGAGGTGGACTGACGATCAGGCCCCGCTGCCCAAATCCAATGGGTGCGATCAGATCGACAACGCGAGTTTCCAAGATATCCGGATCCGTTTCCAGCACGATCCGCTGATCCGGATGCAGTGGCGTCAAGTCGTCGAAGGCCGCCTTGCGATGCCGCACATCCGGGTCGTGGAAGTTAATGGCCTCCACCCGCAGCAAGGCAAAGTAGCGTTCATTCTCTTTGGGGGGCCGAATCTGACCGGCGACGTGCGAGCCCGTTTGCAGGCCAAAGCGGCGAATCTGGCTGGGTGAGACGTAGATGTCATCCGGGCAGGAAATGTAGTGATGGCGCGCGCTGCGCAAGAACCCAAAACCGTCCGGCAGAATTTCCAGCGTGCCTTCGCCAAACATCAATCCGTTGTTCTTGAGCCGCGCCTTCAGAATCTGGAACACCAGCTCACGTTTGCCCAGTCCGTCGGTCTCCACGTCTTCTTGCTGGGCCACGTCCGCCAGTTCGGACTCCGACATTTGCTGCAATTCTGCGAAGGTGGTCAAGCGTTCGGGGGCTTCGACCTGACGTGTGGAAGCCGAGCGCGAATTGCGTTCCTCGCGTGCAATTTCTTCGGCTAACGACATCGGCTCGCGATCCGAATCCAACTCGCGGATCCGCTTCTCCACGGCCGGATCGGCCGAAGCTGCGCGCTGGCGCGAGCCGTGACTTCGTGGCGAAGACTTATCCCCACGCCATCGCGGGGGACGCTGACCTGTCATTGGTGAACTCCTAACCAGGTGTCTGGATCCAGGCCGCTGGGCGCCCTTGAGCCAGTCGCGGAAGGTGCATCGCAGGATGCTTCGGGTGGATGAATTGAGAAAAGCGTTACCCCAGGGACGCGTTGCACGCGTGTCGGGTTCTAGCGTAGCGGGGATAGGGTTTGGAAGAGATTGAAGGCACTTCTATTAACAGCACGCTTGCCCAACATTATAGGCGCTCCCTAAATCGGAAAATAGCGCGAAACCGGGCTCGCGGCTTGGGGGCAAGGCGCTCTTCGGTCACAATGGACGAGACGGGACGCCAATCTTCCGGTGTATATTTTTAATGCGCTGGCAGCTTCCCTTATGTTCTGTCCGTTTCGTCAGCGATCAGGTAGCTACAGCTGGACACACTATAAAGACGCCGCTGGACGGCAACTTGCTTCGCGAAATATCGGTTTTTTTCCAAAATTGACGGACGCCTCAGAAATAATCTGCGGCACAGTCAGTACGTTACAGGAGCGCCACGCGTTCATCAGATTCGTCCCACCCAAAATCCGCGCCCGATAATGCCATCATCTTCAACCGTCGACTCGCCCATGTACCGCCAAGTTTTCACGCTGTTTTCGAATTGTTCGACTTCGTTCCCAACGCTGACTGCACTGCTAACTCTCTGTAGCGCGATTGCCGGCTGCGGCTCCGCGGACCCCAGTCCGGCGAAGATTGCAACTGAAGAATCGGCGGCGGAAGTGATTCTGCAGGACACCCGACAGCTGGAGGAAGCGGGAGCTCATGTAGTGCGCGATGCCCAGGGCACCGTTACTGAAGTCAGCTTTCGGGACGTGGCCGCCACGGACGCGTTGGCGACGAGTACAGCCCAACTGGAAAAACTGAACAAGCTGGTTGTGGTTCAGTCATCGATGACTGACGCGGGCTGGCAAGAACTGGGAAAACTCACCGGATTGCAACAACTTGATTTAAGGGGCTGCCCGCTCACCAACGCGCAACTGCAAGCGGTGGCCGCCAATCAAACGGAGCTAAGGGCCTTACGTTTGAGCGGCAAATCGGGGGCCACTCAAGTCGACGACGCAGGGCTCGACTGGCTGGCCAATTTGACGGATTTGAAGGCGCTGGCGTTGGACGATCTGTGGGTTAGCAGCGCCAGCCTAGAGCACTTGGCAGACCATCCGCGACTCGCCGAGTTGTACTTGGCCAACACGCTGGTTGATGACCAAGCGTTGGACATCATCGCGAGTTTGCCCGCCCTGCGCAAGCTGCGTTTGGCGCAGACTTCGATCGGCGCTACCGGGCTGGAACGTTTGAGCGATTTGCCAATCGAGGATCTGGACATCAGCGAATGCAGTCAGGTCTTTGACAACGCGATGCCGGCTGTGGGGCAACTGACGACGCTCAAACGGCTGAACTTGTGGCGTGTGGCCATCACCGATGACGGAGTCCGCGCCTTGTCCGGTCTGTCCGAACTGCGGTGGCTCAATCTCGACAACACGCAAATCTCCGACGCAGGACTCGCCAGTCTACAACCACTGAAACAGCTGGAGTTCTTGCACTTGGGATCCACCGGAGTCTCGGATGCGGGGATGCCACAGCTGGTAGAGCTCAGCTCGCTGAAAGATCTCAAGGTCACACGGACGGCGGTCACGGAAGCTGGCGTGCAGACCGTGACCGACAGCAACCCCGACGTGCAAGTCCAATTGAAATACGTTGCCGGACAATGAGCGGCATTCTTGATGGGAGAGACGCGCGTGAATCCATCGATTCCTGACTTCTCACATGGGTTATTGCCCGCCATCGCCCAGGACGCCGATAGCGGCGCTGTGCTGATGTTAGCCTGGATGAACGAGCAGGCTTGGCAAGAGACACTGGCCAGCGGGCGAGCTGTCTATTACAGCCGCAGCCGACAACAACTATGGCGCAAGGGCGAACAGAGCGGGCACACTCAGCGCGTGGTCGACATTCGCGTTGATTGCGACGCCGACACAATCTTGTTGAAAGTTCAACAAACCGGCGCGGCCTGTCATGAAGGCTATGCCAGTTGCTTTTTTCGCAGCGTCGACTCCGCCGGGCAAACGCACACAGTGGAGGAACGTCTACGCAACCCCGATGAAATCTACGGCAAATAGCGCGCGTTAGCCGGCTGATTCTGTGTCCAGCGTGACCTCAAAGCCCAAATCGCGAATCATTTGATAGTCCGACTCGGGCGGTTGACCTTGAGTCGTCAAATAGTCTCCAACAAAAAAGCTGTTGGCAACATAGAGACTCAACGGCTGCAGAGAACGCAGGTGCTTCTCGCGACCACCGGCGATACGAATTT
>JANQOL010000727.1 GCA_028289675.1 Pirellulaceae bacterium | reverse complement strand
TCGAGTCGGCGACCGGTCCGCGCACGACCCGAGAACCTCAAGCGCCATCTCAGCTGTTTGCTTTTGACTTTCAACGTCATGCGGTCTGCCGGCGGCATTGCCGAGCGGAAAATCACTGAACAGGAAGCGTGGCACACCGCAGTGTTCAACAATGTCTTTGGCGCAGCCCATCACGACGGTTGGGATGCCTTGTTCCTCCAAATATCGCGCTGTCAGGCTGATCGACTGATGGCAGACCGGACAGTTGGCCACCAGAACGGCGACGTCCGCTCCATCTTCGCGGAGGCGGGCGAGCATCTCGGGGCAATCTTGCTCGATGGTTGTTTTGTGACTGCGGTTGGTCGGAGCACCGTGAATGCGCGGCGCCAAGCTGCCGATGCGGCCTTCACTTTCAAGACGCTTGAACTGCTCCAACGGCAGCCACGAGTTCTTGTCTGTCGCCGTTGTGTGGGCGCGGTCGATACCCACGTGCGAAATCCTCAGATCTGGCTCCGGATCGATTGGGAAGGAATAGACCTTGTAGAACTTGGCGGCTGAGTTGTAAGGCGCACCAGGGCCTTGATCACCAGCTTCCGGCAGGAAGGGCGCAGCTGTTGTGATGACTGCCACACGGCTCTCGGCCAATGGCTTGGCGAGTGGTGTGAACGGCACATCGACATACTGCGCCCAACGGTAAGGCCGCTCATAGCCCAGCGCCTGGTAATAAGTCCGCGTGCGATACATGTACGGTACTGGCACATCGTGCAGTACAGTGAACCCCATCTGTTCGTCGAGATCGGCTGGCAGGGTGTCGTTGGCGAGCTTGTTCATCGGAGTCCTCTCCAGATCAGACTTTTCGTTCGTTTCGGCTAATGCTTCAGGACTTAAGCGGTACAATCTCGGGAACAACAAATGCCGTGACTTTCGGCGGCGTTCCTTCAAACTTCTCGACTTCGACGAGCGTTGTGTGCGCGATGGGCCCCTGGCCGAGGCGTGAGGTACCTTTGTCCAATGTCAGCACGTTCGGGTTGCCGTGCTTTTCAGGACCGGCTTGGCCGTCAAAGCCTGTAGGGTCGAACCAAGCACCAGTTGGCAATAGAACAACGCCTTGGCGCACGTCATCGGAAATTCTGGCAGATGCCAACGTTTCACCGCGACCATTGTAGAGACGAACAACGTCGCCAGTGGCGATGCCACGTTTGGCTGCCTCCGCTGACGAGAGGACCGCGATCTCTCGGCCGTCGATCTTTTCTTCACGGCTTGGCCCGGCAAAATCGAGCTGCGAGTGGAGCTTGTGCTGCGGCTGGTTTGACATCAAGTGCAACGGATAGTCTTTGGTCTGATCCGAGCCCAGCCACTCAGCGGGCTCCATCCAGACAGGATGACCTTTGCAATCATCGTAGCCGAAGCCGTCAATGGTTTCGGAGAAGATCTCAAACTTGCCGGAAGGTGTTGGCAGCTTCGCCTTCTCTGGATCGGCGCGGTACTCCGTATAGACGTTGTAGGGCTTCGTCGGCATGTCGGTCTCAACATAACCGTTGGCCCAGAACGTATCGAAATCCGGGATGTCACCAGCAGCCTCGCTGGCGCGCTGGCGGCCGGTTTCGTAGATCGTGCGCAGCCATTCCATTTCGTCGCGCCCCATCGCGAATTCGCGCTCGACGCCGACACGGCGAGCCAGACCGCGAAAGATATCGAAATCATGCCGTGCTTCGCCTTGCGGTTCGACGGCCTTCTTCATGGCCATGACAAAACGGTCTCTCGAACTCGCACCGATGTCGTTGCGTTCGAGTGTCGTCGTCGCTGGCAGGACAATGTCCGCGAGCTTGGCTGTTGGCGTCCAGAACGGCTCATTGACGATAACCGTATCCGGTCGCCGCCATCCCTCAACGAGACGATTGAGATCCTGATGGTGGTGGAACGGATTGCCGCCACACCAGTAGATGACCTTAGTTTCAGGATAGCGTCGGCGCTCTCCATCAAAGTCATACTCCTGCCCAGGGTTGAGCAGCAGGTCGGCGATCCGGGCGACCGGAATGAAGCTCCCGGTTGGGTTTTGCCCGGCTGTGTGTGTAACCGGAATGGCGCCAGCGACTGGGTTGCCCTGCCCGTGCATACTGCCAAAGCCAAAGCTGAAACCGCCTCCCGGCAGGCCAACCTGGCCAAGAATGGCGGCCAGTGTCATCGTCATCCAGAACGTCTGCTCGCCGTGGTCGCTGCGCTGCAGTGAATAGCTGGTTGCAATGAATGTGCGCTTGGCTGCCATCTTTCGCGCGAGTTCACGAATCCGATCGGCGTCGATTTCACAGATCTGCGCCGCCCAATCAGCTGACTTCGCCTGTCCATCGCTCTCACCTAGTAGATAAGCCTCGAACTTTTCATAACCGACGGCATACTTTGCGAGGAATTCCGGCGCGTGCAGTCCTTCGCTTACAAGCGTGTGAACCAAACCCAGCATCAACGCAACGTCTGTATTTGGCCGCACTGGCCACCAATCGGCGTTCGTATACGCTGGAGTATCGCTGCGTAGTGGCGTTACGCTAATCAGCTCAACACCCTTGTTGGCAAGTTCACGCAACCAACTGTCAGTTGTGTGCATGCCCATGCCGCCCGGCTCGACTTGGGCATTGCGAATACCGACGCCACCGAAGGCGATCAACAGCTCAGTTGCGTCAGCTATAGCCTGGTAGGAGGTGGCCGCGCGCAACGGTCGGACATCGCCGACAATATGCGGCAGGATCGCTAGTCCAGCAGCGAGCGAGTAGTTGTGTTTCTGGTCTGTGTAACCACCAAAACAGTTCATAAACCTCTGCATCTGGGTTTTGGCATGGTGAAAGCG